>NZ_JARFXU020000060.1:0-578 GCF_029581595.2 Arthrobacter sp. NQ7
GTCCCTGACGCCAACGGCGTCGGCACCATGATCAACGACCCGGACCCGGTCTACGACGATTGCTCCAACAACAGCCACGCCAAGACCAACAACCTTGCCGGCATGACCGGCAAAAACATCGGCGACCTGCTCAACGACCAGGGCGTGTCCTGGGGCTGGTTCCAGGGCGGCTTCACGCCCACCGCCGCGGCCACCGCAACAACCCCGGCGGCCTGCAAGAGCACCCACAACAACGTGGCCGGTGTCTCCAGCACGGACTACAACCCGCACCACCAGCCCTTCCAGTACTACGCCTCCACCGCCAACCCGCACCACCTGGCCCCGGCGAACGACGCGGAAATCGGGCACAACGGCCAGGCCAACCACCAGTACGACCTGACCGACTTCAACAAGGTCGTCAACAGCGACAACATGCCCGCCGTGTCCTTCCTGAAAGCCTCCAACTACCAGGACGGCCACGCCGCCTACTCCGACCCGGTCGATGAGCAGAACTTCATCGCCAAAACCGTCAACCAGATCCAGCAGTCGAAGAACTGGGAAGACACCGCCATTGTCCTCGCCTACGACGATTCCGACGG
>NZ_JARFXU020000061.1:0-577 GCF_029581595.2 Arthrobacter sp. NQ7
CGGTTGAAGATGCTCCCGCGTGGAAGCCCGCCCGCAGCTCCTACGAGTATGCGGCGGCCAGGACCGGAACCGATCCGGGCAGCATGCTGCTCGTGGCCGTGCACCCTTGGGACATCCACGGCGCGGCTCGGGCCGGGCTCCGAACGGCGTGGCTGAACAGGACCGGGGACAACTACCCGGCCTATTTTGAAGCCCCCGACGTCACCATTTCCGCGCTGACCGAGCTGCCGCCCGCCTTGGCAGCAGACGCCTAAACAAGACCCACCACCGGCAGCAGGGCCAGCCGGGCAGGGAATTTAATACCCAAGCCTCGTCTTGCCGCTAATACGGGCCCTTCTACAAACGCCCATGCCAGGAACAATCCCCGAGACATTCAAGGACACTTTCATGCCCAATCTCGAACCCCTCTGGACCTCTCTCCGTATCGGCCCCACCGAACTACCCAACCGCGTCGCTCTGGCGCCGATGACCCGTGTCAGCGCCACCGAGGACGGCCACGCCACCGGGCGCATGGCATCCTATTACTCCCGCTTCGCGGCCGGCGGCTTCGGCTTGCTCATCACTGAAGGCATCTACA
>NZ_JARFXU020000035.1:0-29982 GCF_029581595.2 Arthrobacter sp. NQ7
TTCGCACAACCGGCGCCTGAACATGATCACGGCGCTTGTCACCATTGTGCGCAACGCCAAGCCCAGCGCGCACGAAGAATCTCTGATCGACCGCGCACTGCACATCCTGGACGAGCGCCTGGACCGCGTGCCCCTGATAGGAGATCTAATCGACGTCATCAAAGATGCGCCCAACGAGCTGCGGGCAATTGCCCTTGACCGTGGCGACATGAGCCGATACTTGGACGCCACGGACCAGCTGCGCCAGTCGCTGTACTCGCTGGACGGCTCCGGCCGGTTCTCGGACATGTTCTCCCAGCCCACCGATCAGCCGATGGACCTCACCAAGCCGGTCGTCTTCGACCTCTCGGGCATCTCCGACACGCAGCGGGACATTCAAGCGGCCTGCCTGCTGGCCTGCTGGTCAACCGGGTTCGCCACCGTCCAGGTGGCACACACCCTGGCCGACGCCGGCCTGGAACCGCGCCGCAACTACTTCGTCGTCATGGACGAGCTCTGGCGGGCCCTGCGCTCCGGTGAAGGAATGGTAGACCGCGTTGACTCCCTCACCCGGCTCAACCGCACGGAGGGCGTCGGCCAGGCCATGATCACGCACACCATGAGCGACCTCGAAGCCCTGCCCACCGAATCCGAACGAATGAAAGCGCGCGGTTTCGTCGAACGCTCCGGCATGGTCGTCTGCGGCGCGCTCCCCGGGGCCGAAATGGAGAAACTTAACAAGGCCGTCACCCTCTCCCGGGCCGAACAAGCCCGCCTCATCTCATGGGCTGACCCGGGGTCGTGGACCGACGTCGGCGGATCCCGCAAACGGGTACGCCCGGGCCTGGGCAAATTCCTCTTCAAAGTCGGCGGCCGCCCCGGCATCCCCGTGGCCTTGAAGCTAACCAGCGTCGAAAAATCGCTCCACGATACAAACAAGCGCTGGACGAAAATTCGGAGCGCGGAAGGGGAGAACTGATGGGTGCGCCAAGCAGCGGCAAGCGTTCGGCGATGGATGGCGAGACCATCCTGCTCTGGGTCTTCATCACCGTCGTGGTGCTCGGCGTCGGCTCGGTGGCTGGCGCCGTACACCTCGGGTCGCTCCTGTCCAAGGATGGCCAGAAGCTGCCGGCGAACCCGTTTGAATTGGTCTTCGACCTGCTCTCGCAGAAGGTCACGTGGCCCGCGGCCGCCACTTTTGTACTGGTCGGCTTCGGCGTCCTCATCGTCGTCATGGCTTTTCTGGTGGTCCGTGGGGTGCTGCGCCGACGGTCCAAGCGTTCCCGGGTGGACGCCGCGGCCCAGCACATGGCCAACGGCCGGGACCTGCGCGCACTGAGCCTGCGCGGGGCCACGGCCACTGCCGAACGTCTCGGAGTGAAGGGCTCACCCGGCGTCCCGGTAGGCAAGACGGTTCTGGGCGGCCAGATGGTCTACGGGTCCTGGGAAGACATGCACATCGACATCTGGGGCCCCCGGACGGGCAAGACAACGTCGCGGGCGATCCCTGCGATCCTTGCCGCCCCGGGAGCTGCGCTGGTGACCTCGAACAAGCGGGACATCGTTGACGGCACGCGCGATGTCCGCGCCGCCGAGGGCCCGGTCTGGGTCTTCGACCCGCAGTCCGTCGCCCTCGAGGAACCTTCCTGGTGGTGGAACCCCCTGTCCTACGTCACAGACGAGGTGAAGGCGGCACGCCTGGCCGACCACTTCGCAGCCGGCTCCCGCGGCCCTGATGCCAAAACGGATGCCTACTTTGATTCAGCAGGCCAGGATCTCCTTGCCGGGCTCCTGCTCGCCGCAGCCCTCGACAGCCGACCGATCACACAGGTCCACACCTGGCTGACCCGTCCGGCCGAGGACGAAGCAGTAGACATCCTCAAAACCCACGGCTTCACCCAGACCTCCAATGCCGTCGGCGGCGTCATCAACGCACCCGAGAAACAGCGTGGCGGCGTGTACGGCACGGCACTGCAAATGGCTTCCTGCCTCACCAACCGCCAGGTTGCTCGCTGGGTAACACCCCAAGGCGAGAAGGACGAACGACCCCAGTTCGACCCCGCGGAATTCGTCCGGTCCAAAGGAACGCTGTACAGCCTGTCCAAGGAAGGCAAGGGCACCGCCGGACCGCTGGTGACGGCGCTGACCGTGGCCACGGTCGAGGCCGCCGAAGAACTCGCCGTGCACTCGCCCGGCGGCCGGCTGGCCACACCGATGATCGGTGTTCTGGACGAAGCAGCCAACGTCTGCCGGTGGCGTGAGCTGCCGAACCTCTACAGCCACTACGGATCCCGGGGCATCGTCCTGATGACCATCCTCCAGTCCTGGTCCCAAGGCGTGGAAGTGTGGGGCCGCGACGGTATGCGGAAGCTCTGGAGCGCCTCCAACATCAAGGTCTACGGCGGCGGCGTCGCCGAAGCCGAGTTCCTGAACGAGCTCGCACAGCTCGTGGGCGAGTACCGCTACTCCAACATGACCAGAAGCCGCTCCAAACAAGGCACTTCGTACAGCCACGACGACGACCGCAAGGAACGCACCCTGGACGTCTCGGACTTGGCCGCCTTCCCTCGTGGCCGCGCCATCATGTTCGCCTCCGGCGCCCCCGCCGCACTGCTGGAAACGGTGCCTTGGATGAGCGGTCCGCAGGCTGATGCGGTGCGAGCCTCCATCGCCGCACACGACCCCGCGAACAAGCCGGCGGCCGCAGCCGGGAACCGGTGGATCGCCGCAGGACCCTCTAATGAGTGACGGCCTGGGGGAGTGGGATGACGAGCTGGAGGACACTGCAGCTGGCGCCACCGAGCCAGCCGTAGACCACGAAGGCGCGCCTGAGCTTTTTTATCCGAACGTCGCCGAGTTCGTCAGCGACAAACTCGCTACAACCTACCGCCGGGCGCTCAACCTACAGGGCGGCGTTACCTGGTGCCCACAGTGGTGGAAACACGCCGAAGCCATCAGCCGCCTCGAAGCACTCTGGCGAGCCTGGGAATTCCTGCGCCTGGACGGCACCACGGGCATGAGCGTGTGGTGGCGCGACCACGCAGACCACCATATGAACGTACTGCTCTCCACCGACGGCCCCTTTAAAGGCTGCAGTCCGGACGACGGACACCGCACGAAAGTCTCTCCACTGCCCTGCGCGGAGCCGCCGGAGGGCCTGTTCTAATCCCGACAGTCAGCCAAGAGCGATCTGTCTGACCCAGGATGCTGGTCGTTTCAAGGAACCCGCGGGGGAGAGCGAAGGAATGAACTCACACGGTGAAGCTCATGTCCTGGGAATTGCAGGCTTGTGAGATGACTTCAGCCCAACTTCAGGGCCATCGGTAGACGCAGTTTCCTGCCGAGCGTACGAGTACTCGTACGCCTCATTTCAATCCTCGTCATACCTAGCAAGAAGACATTAGCTAGGAGGGCGAACCGTGAAAGGGCACCGGCACCACGGTCGAGACGAAACAACAGAGTCGATGAAGTCCTGTTCGTGCAAAAAGCACCTGCAGCTGGATGCAGCCCGAGAAGGGTGGCAGACCACCTTGCGCCTCATCATCCTCCAGGTTGGACCGAAGATTTTGTACTTGCTTATTCTTACGCTGATCGCGCTTCTGGCACCACAAACAGGCATTGGTTCGTCGCTTGGACACGCGGTGCAGTTTGCCCTAGAACACTTCAAACCATGACCGTTCCGGACTTGGGCCACTATAGTACGGACCCTCTTCCGCAAGTCGCGTCATTCTGGGAAGCTTCTGACGGACCAGATCACCCTGCACTCACTGCTTGCATGGACGCGACTCGTGCTCAGACTGGGTTGACGTTTTAGGCACCTGGCGGCCTTAGATCGCACAAGAGTGCAAACCCAACACGACCTTCTGAGACGAGATTTAACGAGTTTTCGTACTTTCGGCTCCAAACTGCGTCTAATGCCATGAACGCCTAAAACAGCTCTGAATTGGAAGGAGGCGTCGTGCCAGACGCTACACCAAGGCCGAACGGGGTCAGCCCTGGCGAAAGCTCCTACCCGCCCTCGGTAGTAGGCGACACCTCACCTCCGTCCCTCAGGAAGTTCGAGGCTTGGCTGGGGATCTCGCTGCCTTCCGCTACCAAAATTGTTTATAAGGCTTCCAGAAGCTTGTATCGCCGACAGCAAGATGTAGAGGACCTGACCCAAGAAGTTATGACGCGTGTCTGGAAGGTAAGCAAAAAAGCCGGCACCGAGCGCCCTCACAATCCAGCGGCGTGGCTGAATACATTGACGTTCAATGTGTTTGCCACTGAACGGCGACACGCTAACACAATAAAATGCGGATCTGGTGAAATACCGAAATTCTTTGATGACGACATCATTGCAGATCATTCTCCTGGGACGGAGGATAGTGCATTAAAAAATATCGAGCATTCAAAATTAAGAAAAGCGATCGCCATGTTAACGCCCTATCAGCGTGAACTTATTATCGAACATTATTACGAGGAAAAAACGCTACAAGCCATGTCAATTCTGCGAGGGAATATCCCTAGGACAACTTTAAAGTCTCAGCTCGATGCAACAATGAGATCCTTACGCAGAATTATGAGAAGCGAGAGTGAAAAACGATGACTGGCTCCAGGAGGTATTTTATGTCGGAGTGGGAACGCGACATTCCTTCAGCGCTGCTCGAAGATATTGACGCTGGTCGATCACGACCTGATCCCTCCCCCCTCGAGGATGAAGAGGTTCCAGAATCCCTGATGTCTAGGATCTGGGAGACCTGCAAGACATTGGATGAAGTTGAAGAAAGCACCCACTCCCTATTGACTTCAGGTGAGGCCGACGCGCTCCCGCTTCCGAATGAAGTTGACATGGATGCGGAAGAAGCTCCTGAAGTTCGCGTGTCTCCAGCAACAGGCACAACCCAGGCTGCGATGACCAAGTGGATCGATGCCGAGCTCAACGATCCGGAGCAGGCATTCGATTTCGCCAACAGCTCTGCCGCGGAGAAGGCGATCCAGCAGTTATTTGAACTCGGCAGCGAAGAGACCCTTCAAAAGCTTTGGCACGCGGGAAGTCAAGCCGCTGGCATCCATCTGGTCGAACTCCGAAGTGACCGCCTACTTCCGCTGTCCTCACTCTTCAGCGTTTCCGACTATGTAATCGGCGACGAGGGAAAACAGAGGCTGGTTCGCCTCACTCGTCAATGGCGAGACTTCGAGAACTCTTCCAGGCTGCACATCACGTGGGAGTTGTCCCCTCAGGCGCGGCTTGATGCCAATGCCGCGCAGACAAGCCAATCCTTGCTCCGCATAGCTTTACACACCGCGCAGGTTGGAGAAGTTGCGAGGCTCCTGCAACGGCTGGTGATAGCGACGGCCGGCCCCGCACATGTACTGACCCGGATCGAAGCCCAATGCGGTGTCGAGATATGCACCTTAATAGATGAAACGCTACGCCCAAAATTTGGAAGGCAAAGGAGTGTTAATCCAGGAGTAATCTCTGACTACATCCGGTCCCACACCAAACCGATGCTTGCAATGGCAAATAGGTATCGTCGTGAGCTCGATGCCTTCTGCATTGCCAAGGATCAGTCCTCTATCTCTCCCACGGTTTCGAAGCTTCGTGCTGTTGGACTCGCCCGAAAGGAAGTCCGCCAGGATGCTCAAAGACTACGGAACTGGGCAATGTCCGCTTTGATCGACATTGGAAGCTTACACAGCCAGGATGAGCACTTAGTTGTGAGTCAAAATCCAGAGATTTTGCGTGACTTAAAGGAAGTCGTCAGAACATGCGCAACCTTTGGTATTAATCTAAGCGAAAGAAGAGCGATCTATCTGACGCGCCTAGCAAAGAGATTCAGCGACGTTTCCGGGCTCGACCTTACTTCTGTAAATCTCAATGATGTAGAGCTTGAAGGTCTCACCTGGTCAGATGCAACAACCTGGCCAGAAGACTGGGAAGAAAGAGTTAGAAATCGTTCCCGAATGATAGGTCCGCATACATACCTAATCGATTCAAAGATGAAGGGGCGCCATAGAGAATCAGCAAACCAGTAGTTCATAAGTCACTTTTGCGCGACTAGCACCGCCACCGCGTCCGTACGGTGCGAACCTGCATGCCGGCGGTCTCTCGCCGGCATGCAGGTTATGGCGCCATGGCACGGATTCAGTACTCCACAGAAGCCTCACGGTATGCGGAGTACGCGTCGATTGCTTCCAGCACGATCTTTCTGACCCCCGGCCACGTGAGGTCTAGGACTCGCAACCTCCCGTCGATCCGGGAAATGGACTCGATGTGGTGGAAGCTCTCGCCGTACGCCTCCGCGAAACGCGCCAACTCCCGCAACTTTGACAATGCATCAGGCAGCCACGATCCATGCGGATCTACGATGTTAGCCTTCACTCCATCCAGGCCGTCGACAAAGAACTCAACCACAACCCTACCCGCGGAGATTAGCTTGGCCGGTCACCTTAGGATCCGTTCACGTGCACAGCAAATGGAAGCTCACAAGGCGAAAGGACACTGCTACAGCTTGTCGATCCAGGTATCGTCTTCACGGTTGTCCCACGCCGATCCGATGCTTGCAGGCTTGGTGCCACGCAGCCCGTCGATGCGCTGAAGAATCCGCCGTGCATCTACAGCCTTTAATTCCCGCAGGCTCGCTACTTCACGGACGACGACTGACTCGATCAAAGCCTCGCGATCATCTTGGCTGACCACACCTGCCCTCTCAAACGCATACAAATCGCCTGTCTTTGCTCCGTTTTGATCGGAAGCGGGGCAAGGACATTGGGAGATGGGGCAGGATCGTCGATCTCAAACAGGGAGGAAGCTTCAGCGTTCACAGGCATCGATAATACTGGCGCTCTAGAGCAACCACAGTGCTTACCGGTGCTAGCGGTGGGCTTGAGGGCCGGCCACTGTTCGGTGGCCACGGCCGCGCTGGGCCGGATCCCTGGACCTTCTGAATTACTCTAGTGCCGAGTCCTCTCGCCGCCTTGTCCTGCTGTTGAGGACTGGCAACATCCTTCCCTATATGAAACCCAGCAGATCGCTGCACCACTGTGCACCCTTCCCTGCGCCATTAGTACAGCGAAATAGACCAGGACAGGCAACTTGGGATACGGAAGGCTTCCTTGCTACAGCCCGGCAATGATCTTTTGAGCGTTGGCTGCTGCTTCCTTTCGAATGGTCTGGATTTCTGTGATCAGGGTTTCGTTGCGGGTCAAGAAAGTTGTGAGGTACTTGTTCAGTGCCGCCTTACGAACGTCCTCGTACGAAACACCTTCCCGGCACTTCGCGTCGGCAACAGCAATCGCGTCGGCGTTGGTCGGATTTTGGCGCGCGGTGTCCCAAGCCCGGTCAGGAGTCTCGAGGTTGGGATAACTTGCAGCAGTCATGCATTCAGACCACTTTTTGTTGGCGTCTGCCACTGAAGAGTCTCCAATGGCGGCGTTGATTCCGGGCAGTACGGCGTTGATCGTCACCCCTGTAGCCATCATTCCGTTTTCGACGGAGCCGTATACCTGTTTGTAGCTCTCAGCTAGGCATCCTTTTGATGAAACAGAGGGCTTCATTCCAAGCACGTTTACAGATACTTTCGGGGCTCCGGCGGGACCCATGAATGCTTCCGCGGCAGCAGGTGTCTGAGCATTTTGGGCTTCTTGGGACTGGCTCTGCTGTGGGCTGGCGTACCCAACGCTCCGAGCCTGTTCTATGCTAAGGGGCTTCAAAGGAACTAGGTCTTGGACCTTCATCTGCTTGGGGACAGTTTCTTCCCATTTGAACCCTGCTTTGGCCATGCAGTCGCGAATGGCGATCTGGCGTGCTTGTTCGGCCGGTCCATTGCTACTGAGAAACTCATCAACCTTGGTCACAGCCTGCGGGTCCGGCGACGCAGCAGCCTGCACGGAGCCCGCGCCATTGTTGCCGGCAGCACTATCGGCCGGAGAGCCAGCGCAGCCTGTCGCCAGCAAAAGCAGGGCTGCAACGCCCGAAGTGTAAATTCCGTTTCGAATGTTCATGGGTTTTCCTTGTCTCAATCTAGTTTTGGGAAAGAGTTTCTACAGGGTCAGTTCGAGCGGCCTTCCGTGCTGGGTACACTCCAGCGACCAACCCGATGAGAAGGCCCGCGCCGAGACCCATCCCGATGCTCTCCGGTGAAATGACGGGGGTCCAATGGTTAATCAGACAGGTGACAGCGAGAATGTTGACGGCTGCGACAACCCCAAGAATGGCGCCGGCGGCGGAGGTAAGGACCGCCTCCGCCGCAAACTGCGCCATCATGCCGCCGGGAGTAGAACCAAGCGCCATCCTTAGCCCAATCTCGCGCCTGCGTTCCAGTACGGCGACCAGGAACGTGTTCATGGTCCCGACGCCGCCGATGACCAAGGTGACGGCAGCCATTCCCACCATCAGATTGCGCTGCTGCACGTCGACAGCTTGGCGGAGCGAATTCGGTTCTGGGGGGGGCGGAAGCTGTCATAGAGCCTGGCTGCGCGGGGTTCCAGGCAGCCTGCGCCTCGTTGGCCACCTGAGATGCTGCCCCGGCGCTGGTCCTGAGCAGGATTGTCGCTTTCCCTTGAAATGAGGATTCATCTCCCAGGCTTTGTCCCAAAGGCACATAAACGCTCGCCAGCGATGAAGCCGCGCTGAGATCCTCCCTGACCACTCCCACTATCAGAAACTGCTTGTTATTCAGGTAGAGCTGCATTCCCGCCTGCCAAGGGCGACCAATACGGCGCATGAGGGTTTCTCCCACCACCGCAACACGGTCCCGCCGAGCTACATGTCCAGCGTCGAACAGCCGTCCCTGGGCAAGCTCTACTCCCTGAGCGTTGAGGCCTTCGACGGTGCTTGCGATGACTGGTGCTTGGATCCGGCCGTCGTAGGACACCCGGTCATCAGGCACCGGCGTCACGGTAGCTCCCCCACCCGATATATCTTGGAGGACGCCTGCGGCTTCAACGCCATTGAGCTTAGCTAGTCGAATCATGCCTTCCGATGCTTGCCACTCAAGCGCCTTCTGAGAGCTGATCGCTTCATCCGCCGGCGATGAAAGAGTCACGCGCTGGGCGAGGTAGAGGTTGAACTTATCCGACAGCTGAGCGGAAATCGTAGCCGAGAAACCGACCGTCAAGACCAGTGATGCCACACCGAGGGCCACACCAAGCATTGTGAAAGCATTCCGGCGGGAACGCCGCCTCGTGGAATTCCAGGCTTCTCGAAATCCGAGAGCAATCCATCGAGCACGGCTGGATGCTCTGACACGAGGTTTGGAAGGCCGTCCAACGGACTTGAACACTGGAGCGGAGGAGACGACGCGGCCATCCTCCACATGGATGGTTTCATCACATTGATCGGATACCCAAGGGTCGTGCGTGACGATTACGGTTGCCTGGTCCGGGCCTGTCAGCTCCCGCAGCAGCTGCAGCACTTCTCTTGACCGCGCAGAATCGAGACTGCCCGTGGGTTCATCACAGAGCAGCAGGGTTGGTTTCGTGACCAACGCACGGCCGATAGCCACCCGTTGCTTTTCTCCGCCGGAAAGTGTCATGGGCAGGCTGTCTTTACGATGTTCCATTCCGAGCTTTTCCAGAACGGCTAGAACATCGGCCTGACGGGCTGCTTTAGCCATGCCCCCGTAGATGAGCGGCAGCTCAATGTTTTCAGCTACGGTTTTGTGTTCGATAAGGTGGAATGCTTGGAATACGAAGGCGATACGTCCCAGCCGGAAGGCTGACCTCTGTGTTGACGAAAGGGAAGCGACGTCTTGTCCATCAATGCTGAGCCGGCCCCGGTCAGGAGAGGTAAGCAGACCAAGGATATTGAGCAGCGTACTCTTGCCGGATCCCGACGGGCCGATGACCGCGGTCATCGTTCCGCGCTTTAAAGACAAACTGACATCGGTCAGCACGTCGACGACCTGGTCCCCTTGGCGAAACGATTTGTGAAGTCCCTCCGCTTCAAGGGCAGTGACGATTGTCAATTCGGGAGTGAGCGTGCTCATCGGGCGCCTGCGACGACCACTTTATCGCCCTCAGTGAGGGAAGATTCCTGGCTGGCCGCGCTTACGGCGTTTTCTCCTCCTGCGCTGAAGTTCACGACAACTGGGACATCCCTGAACCCGGAATCGTCCTGCACGGTAACAAGTGACTGCCCTTCACGGGTCCAAAGTGCGGAGCTGGGCACCACCAATGGCTCAGGCGCAGACTGGGAGAGGATCAGCGAGGCCGGCAGGACCTTATCCGTTTTCGAGGTTGCTTCCTCGACTTCCACGAAAAGCGCACTTGTTTCCGCGCCGCCGCTTGGCGTCAAATCCTGGGACGGGATGGCCGGCTTTCCTGAATCTGCCGCCAGACCAGGATTTTGAACTGGCTTCGCGATGATGGTTACCGGGCGCAGCTCGGGTCCGAACGCCGCAATTCGTGCCTGTTGCCCTGACTTTGCTTCGGCGGGAACTGTGCCATTGGCTGCGCTACAAATCATGCCACGAGGGCCAACACCGATTGTCGCGATGGGTTCCGCTTCAAGCAGTCCGGTGCTGTGGACATTTCCGGAGACGGTTCCCACATCGGGAAGAACCTGGAATGCCGAGGCGGAGACAACAGGGTCACCTGTCGCTGGAGCAGTGTACCCGGCCTGAGTGTAGAGCGCGGCGACGGCAGCAGCCGTGTAACTGGTGACAGTTGAGGCCGAAGGCTCAGGTTGCTTCAGCAAGCGTCCAGCGCGGACCAGGGCGTCGTTTACCATACGGGCATCCGGTCCTGAGTCTTTGAGTTTCAAATCACGATAGAGAGGGAACGCCCCTGTAACCGCGAACACGGGTGAACCATTGATCTCAGCTAGGAGAGTTCCATCACCTACCGAGTCGCCAGACTTGAGCGGTGTCGCGGTCAGCACAAGCGGGCTCTTACCTGACCCCGAGACGGACACCTCGGAGCGGTAACCGGCTTTGCAGGTCAGGTCCACGGTGTCGAACAGCTGGCGCTTGCCCACCGCCGCGGTTACTACGGAGGGCGGCGGGGGTGCCGCCTCCGCAGCCTTTTGGGAGACCGTCTTAAGGGTGGAAGCGGCCACTGCTGTGCCGCCGGTCCCTAGTACAGCCGCAATAACAATTGCGGTTGCAGCAAATCCCTTGTTCACGTTGTCTTCCCCCGATTGTGATTTAGCGGTTCTCTGCGGCGCCCGGCCTCGGATGCCGCAGAGAACTATTTAGAGCACTTAGCTAAGCAAATGCGACGTAATCAGCCATGTCATTGAAGCCTGCGTTCGGTCCAAGCCTGTCCTCAACCCATCCGGGAGCCAGATACTCCCCGGTGTACCTCGAACCGTAGCGCCACTCGCCGATGACAAACGGTTGGTTGATACACGCATTGATCCAGGATGAAACCTGGTCATGCTCTTGGCTGTTGACATCGGTGTAAGACGCGAACCCGCTGATGGTTTGCCCAACACCGCCGTAGTATTCGTTCTGGTAGACGCACACTGTGCTGGTTGGGCACTGGTAGATATCTGCATGCGCCGGTAAAGCTCCCCCAAGAGCAACCCCGGCGACCGCAGTTAGCGCTGCCATGCCGGCCGTGCCCACGAATTTCATCTTCATGTCTTCCCCTTTTGAGAAACAATGATCAGTTACTCCAAATGCTGGAGTACCCGGCCAGTCTCTCAGTCAGGAGGACACACTTTTCATGCTTTTTACCGGACTTTCGGTACATCTTGATGTGTCTCGGCTCTACCCCGAAAGGCGGTGTTCGTATGCGAACGCAATGAGCTGGACTCTCGTCCGGAGTCCTAGTTTGGGCAAGAGGCTCCTCAAGTGAGATTTCACAGTGGCTTCGGAGATGAATAGTTGACCACCTATTTCCGAGTTGCCGGCACCGGAAGCAGCAAGAAGGAAGACCTCGCGTTCTCGAGCCGATAGGCAGTCCAAAACGGATATGTCGGGCTCAGTTGGAGGGGAATTTTCTCGAAATAATTCCTCAACGGAGCCCGGCGCTATAACGGCGTATCCGGAATGAACTGTTCGGATTGCCGCAATCAGGAACTCAGGCTCCGCGCTCTTGAGAAGGTATCCGCTCGCGCCTGCGCGGACAGCGTCAATGACAGCCTGGTCCCGGTTGAAGGTGGTAAGTGCAATAATTTTTGGTGTAGTGCGCCCGGAGACTCCGTTGTCACCGCCCAGAATCTTCCGAGTTGCGGCTACACCGTCAAGAACCGGCATTCGCAAGTCCATCAAGATCACATCAGCGTCCCGTGAGAACGCCAATTCCACAGCTTCTTCACCGTTTTCGGCCTCCCCGCATAAATCCATATCTGCCTGGCTTTCAATGAGCATGCGAATTCCGGCTCGAAATAGCGGCTGATCGTCGACAAGGGCAACACGGATCTTAGTTACTGGCTTATTCACGTGGCCCTACCAACGCTGAAGTCGTCGGCATCCGGTCCCGAAGAGCCAGAACACCACTGACCTCTTCTGACTCAGAGGTAAAACACGGGATGTATCCGTCGACCACGAACCTGTCACCCTGCCGGCCTGCTGTGAGGGTGCCGCCGGCCAGGATGGTCCGTTCCTTCATGCCAGGAATACCTCGACCAGAACCACTGCTGATGGCCGCACCGACAGGCGGAAGCGGTGAACTCACTGCGAGTGAGAGTCCTTGAGCCGACCAGTTCAGAGCGAGATCGACGGAGGTCGCTCTTCCGTGTCTAAGAGCATTCGTCAGAGCTTCCTGGACTACCCGGTAGACCGCGAGTTCCTGCATTTCAGTCAGGACGCCGGGCGTCCCCGTATCTACACGTCGGACATCCAATCCTGACCTTTCCAAGAGTGTTTCAAGATCGTTGAGGCCTGGATTCGGTGTCAGTTTGCCTTCGTCATCTGTCGCAGTGATGACTCTCTGTGCATCGGCCATTGCCTTCCGGGCGGAGCCAGCGATTGTGGTCAAAGCCTTCATTGTGTCCGCCGGCAAATCCGGGCGGGCGTAACGTGAACCATCAGCTTGGGCAGTTATGACAGCCAGAGAGTGCGCCAGGATGTCGTGAAGATCACGGGAGATGCGTGACCGTTCCTGTTCGAGAATTAGCTCTACTTCGGCGCGCTTGAGAAGGGCTTCTGCCTGGTCCCTGTCCCCAAGCAAGCGTCGGCGTTCGCGATCGAGGGCTAACAAGAGGCCCACAGCTGCAAAGCTGCTGCCAATCCCCAGTAAAACTGCCAGGCACTGCCACCAATAGCCGATCATGGCCGCGGCAGTGACATCTTGCACTCTGAACCAGCCCACACCATTCCCGTATCCTCGCGACACCATCAGGAATGCCATCGCGAGGGTAAACGCGGCCGTGCCGATCACCGATACCAGTCGTGTGCTTTTGCCCCCGGTCCACAGCATGAATGCCAGCGCGAGAAAGGCTCCAATATAGATAGGCCAGGTTGTTGCAGAGACCCCTGGTACCAGATGGACCAGTTGAGCAATCAGGAGAATTCCAGTCAGAGCCAGAGATAGGGCCGCGGACCACGACGACGCACATATGGCGGCACTAATCAGCACAAGGGTCCATAGGCCATCCCATTCCGAGAGATTCTGTCGGATCCTGCTGCTCTCCGCTAACCACCAAAGGACGACAAACACACAGGCGGATACCGGGGCACCCCATAGCCTTAGCACTTTCAAAGTCCTGTCCATGACTGCAACGCTAGCGGCTGACCAGTGAGTGAATCACCTCTGTCGGCAGGAATCATCCCCAAGGTCGAGCTCATTCCACCCAAAGGATGACTTACATCTCCTTGCGGGGCCCACCCAGGCAAAAATCTTCAGCAGGCATGACACTTGCCCACCGAAGGAATCGATGCAACCGAATGATCCGGAATACATCGAATCTTGGCCCTAACTTAGTGCTTTTCGAGCCACAGCAGGCAGCAGAGATCCAAGTATTGGCTCTGTCGCCCGGGAGTCCGGTGCGGTGTCCATCCGACATGTGATTCTTCGCCCACCGCCCCAGCGGCAGTCTTTGGTGAAGGCACTTGCTACTGGCTCGGCTCGATGACTGCAACTTTCGATGTAGATGATTGTGTCCTTCGGTCACTTATGGACGGCCTAATCCCGCTGCACACTCTGTCAAATGTCGACAACCGGAGCTCATGTCCAAATATCCCTCTGCTGGCACCTTATGAAGGAGTCCCGTCCCATAGTTCTGACGCTAGCGGCCTTGCGATTCACCGCAGGAGCCTTAGTAGCGACAGAGGCACCACTCAAACTCGACGTGGTCGCAGCTGGTCTTTCCTGGATTCTCGTCACGGCAGGCGTTTATCTCACAAATGCAAGCTCCGACGTCGTCAGTGACACGATCAACCACAAGCGCCGTCCCCTGGCGCAGGGTCAGATATCGACACGGCAAGTCAACGTCGCAGCTATATGCACCTTCGCCGGCGCGTTGCTAATCGGTTCATTTTTTGGCCCAGCATTCCTTGTGGTTCTGGCTTCAATGGGAACCCTTGGCGTGCTCTACTCAATCGGACCTAGACCTGGAAAAAATCACTTCTTCTCAGCGGGTCTCATAGTAGCCCTGGGCATTTTTCTTCCTTATGCGGGGGGATCTCTGGCTGCCCACGGCGAGATCAGGCCACCTGCTCTGATTGGCGGTCTGGTATGCGGGGCTTGGGCTGCCATGGCAAGCGTGTCAAAGGATTTCGCCGACCTGGCGGGAGACAAGGCCGACGGACGCGTAACTCTGCCTGTGTTACTCGGTCTTCGAAATGCCTCCCAGGTCGCCGCTGGAGGCTCCACCCTGATCGCTCTCCTTGCACTCGGCTGCACCTTAATCCCAGGGCTAAAAGGCCTGTGGGTGCTCTGGCTGGGAACCTGTGCTTTCGCAGCAGTCTGTGGAATGTCACGAAAACAAAATTCTCGGTTTTCCCTCGGCACGCCCTACCGTATATTCATGATGACCCAGCTATCGACAAACGGCGCCCTAATCACAATGGCCACCGCAGCTCTTACAATCCCCACGCCTTGACTAGCAGAGTGAACACGGAAAGCTTGGTTGCTGACACGTCCGCCCTAAGGGCCGAAATCACCCGCCGGTACGTCAAGCGGCTGGAAGCGGTCGGAAACCCAATTGTGGCGGATGAATTCATCACGCGTCAGACGATGGAGAGCGCGGAGGCAATCCTCCGGTCATTCCTTCCCATTTCCGAAGATTTCGGCGCGCCTGACTCAAGCGTGCTCCCACCCGCGATCGGCAAAGCACGAGCCCTCCAGCGGATACACCCCAGCTTCTCCCTTGCTGCTGCTGGCATCCTGTTCGAATCGGGCATGACAGTCCTCGGAGAACGGCTTGGTGGTTCCTTGCAGCCTGACGAGGCATTTTCCCTGGCCAGTCGTTTCCAAACGGCAATCATGGAACGCATAACCACAGCTTCGTCCCAGTATGTTGACGTCTTGGTCGAAAAGGTGGACAAATCAAACCAGCATGAACGGCTGAGCGTCTCCAGACATCTTCACGACAACGTCGCACATGGCATCGCGGCTGCGATCCAACGCCTGGAGCTTAGCCGCAGATCCGATGGATCGCACACACCTGATAATGATGAGGGCCTCCTGGGTCAGGCCCTGCACGTCCTGCGCGAAACGTTGCAGACAGTCAGGGAAGTGGCGACGACTCTGCGCAACGTAGTCGGCGACCGCAATCTTGATACTGCCTTGGCCGAACTGCTGGAAGACTCAGTCGGCTATTCCGGAAGGATTGAGTTGGCGACAGCAGGAAACATAGCTCTCCTGGCTTCCCATCTTAAAGAGGAACTCTTCATCATCCTCAGGGAAGGCATCCGAAACGCATTCCAACATGGAACCGGCATGACGAACCTCCGAGTTGTCGTGGAAGCAGGACCTGCCGAAGTGTTCGCGTGCGTGGAAGACGACGGACCAGGATTCTCTAGCCCGCCAACCGCATATTCCCATATAGGAATCCAATCTATGCGTGAGCGCACCGAACTCCTCGGCGGATCATGGTCGATGGAGGCCAGCAAAGGCGAAGGGTGCCGAATCGTGATCCGCATTCCCGTCGCCGACGGGAACCCGGTGGTTTTCGCATGAAACCAGTATCCGTTCTGCTAGTCGATGATCACCGGCTTTTCCGGGAGGGCCTGTCCGCACTGCTATCAACAGACGCCAGGATTGCGGTGGTAGGTCAGGGAGCCAACGGCAATGAGGCGGTTACTCTCGCGCGAGCCCTCGAGCCTGACATCATTCTCCTCGATGTCGAGATGCCAGGGCCCCCCGTCATGTCCACACTCGAGCAATTGCGCAACTGCGCTCCGTCGTCGAAGGTAATCATTCTCACCATGCACGCCCAGCCCGGGCTGATGGGGCAGCTTATCAACTTAGGCGCGTCCGGATATCTGATGAAGGATATGGAAATCGAGGAACTGATTTCAGCCGTCCTTTCGATTGGAAACGACACCAGGGACTTCGTTACGCTTCATTTGCCGCGGAGCATCATCAGAGAGATTAATTCCCCGGATGCGGGTGACAATCCGCTCACTCGGAGGGAAATAGAGATCCTGGTGCTTGCGGCCAAAGCCAAGTCGAACCTTCAAATTGGCTCCGCTCTCTTCATAACGGAAGGTACCGTCAAACGACACCTCTCGAATATCTTCAGAAAAATTGGAGCCATATCCAGACTCGATGCGGTTAGAAAATCCATCGACCGAGGCTGGATTTCAATACCCTCCGAGAAGACCTTGACTAGGAAGCTCTAGTCACCGTATTTCGGTTTTGCGGTTGACACCTCGTGGATGTTAGAGGCTTAGGCCCTTTTGCAAGAGCTTTGTCTGGCCGTTGGCTCACGCGTTTTGTGGCCTTCGGGCTGCGTCCTGGTGCGGTGGCCACGGTCGTGCTGGGCGGGGTGCCCTGGTCTAGCTGGGCCTGGCCCTCGTGGCGGCCTACGCGCTGTCTCGCCTCGCGCGCAGTGCCGTCACCGCGCGTAGCTGGCTCACTTCAACGTTTGCCAACCTGCTTGGTTAGGCGTTGTTCGTCCTGTTCCCCGACGTGTGGATGATCTCGCCGACCACGCCCAGCCCCCCGCCAAAGTACGGTTTGCCAGTGTGAGCGTTGTTGCTAGCCGTATTCTTTCTGAATGACCAAACTGCTTTGAAGCGCGAATCTGTGGGCTGGTGCCATGGCTGCGGTACGTCGCAACTCAAGTCTCAAATGCCACTTGCTTACATCGAGTGGCAAGAAGAGTCGGCCCCTGTCTGCGTGGACTGCAAAGCCGAACCCTGGTCGATCGGAGTCTGGAACAAAGGAGAGCACGAGCCAACTTGCTCTTGGACGGAAGCGGCCACCCGCCGCATGTTCGATTGGTCACCCGCGTTCAGCTGTGGCTGCCAGCAGCTGCCCCAGGGGAAGGCATCGGTGATGTGGGAATCAGCTCCGGCAGGACCGCGCAATTAGATAGACGGTCCTAGGCAAAATGGACGAACAGTGTCTACCGGACGGCTCCTAGTGCTTCTTCCAATGCCTGCCGCCACTGCACCAAGTGGCCCCCGTTTTCCCTTGCACGTTTTTCTAGTCCGGTCGTGAGTCGCATGGTGTCAATTCCATCCAAGAATCGTTTGTGGAGTACTTCAAGCTCATGAATGTGATCGACAATGCTGAATCCAGCAGACTCTCGGATCTCTGCTGCCCGAGCCAGCACGGAGTGTTTCATTAGAGCCTGATAATCCAACTCTGCAGGGTCTGCCATGCCCATGGGTGTTTCCGGGTCATCAACCAAACCGGGCCTGCGTCGCCAGATCTCACTTGCGAGATCCACGGGCAGGTAACGGTGTAGTTTCCGGACATAATAACGGGCAGGAGCCCCACCCGAGCTTTTCAGCTCTATGTAGTTACGGTGTTCACTGAAACCCACGCCGTGCGAAATTCCCGTCAGGCCGACCGCCCGAAGCATGACTGCAAAATAGCCCCCGTATAGAGCAAACGGATGGGCCCCCTGGGCGGCGAGTTTCGAAACCTCGACCGCGTATTGAGCAAGCCGGTACTGAGGGGACTTGGGCTCCTCCAAGTTATTCACCCAAACGACGATGTTCGGGTCTTGATCAACGTTGAACAAATCAGGCAGGAGCTTCGGTTCCTTTACCGCCAACACTCGAACGATTGGCTGATGGGTTCGCGCTGCTGCTGCAGCAGCTTTCGTCGCTTCCCATAGAGAATCAGACCAGAGCCTCGTCTCTGACGACCCGTCGTACATCAGATACGGTGCCATTATTTGAGCTGGTCCATTTGCTTGCTTCTGAGGAAGTGGCTTCTTTAGGCGTCGGGCATACTTATCAAAGGCCTTCGGAGCCAAATCCTGAAAACCGGTGTTAAATTCTACCCATCTTGTAGCAATCGATGCTACTAAACCGTCATCGAGCAGTGAGACCGGCAGGCCTCCATGTTGTTGCACTAAGTCCTCGATACCAAGCACTCGGGCAAGGGCGAGGTGAGATTTCTTCGGTTCCCGCAAGTCATTTTGGAACAGCGGGAAACGTGGATCGACCACGTACGGAACCGACGAGGAGGCCGAAAGTGCCAGCACGAAACCTTTAGTTCCTTCGCCACGGAAAGCTGCCACTGTTCCCGGTACAACAAGTCCTTGGTACCCACCCGCCAGGGCATTCAATGTCTGCTGATCGGTAGAACCGAAAGCGAGATAGTGTGAAAAATTTGAAAACACTAGCCTCTGGTCCCCCTACGAAAGATAGCGCGAATCTTTGCCCGGATAACCGGGCTAACCGGCTGACGGGATGCCCATAATAATATGGACATCTTGTCATCTAAAACAATGACTCCGATGCCGTTTTCACGCGCCTGCTCCAAATTTTTTGGAGTAGGGCGATGGTTTACTACAATCCAGCTTCTATCGAAACTGAGCCGGTTATACATGGCTTGTTCCAGCACACGATGAAACGAACCCATTTTCATCTCGTAAGCAGACGCGATACCGCTCTTAGTCAGGGTGGCTAAGTCAGCTCTTCTTCCATTTAGTGGCATCTCCGATAGCACCAGGCTGTTTTCATTTATCCAGCCACGACTTCGCATCATATTCAAAAGAGGGGTCAACAACTCTTTTTCTTCCCTGTTACGAAGGACTGGTGTTTCGTCCCACGGCAAGACAACCATTAGTCCTCAACCCCTGTCAGACTGTTCAGGCTTACTGTGTCATCATCCGCACCGGTAAGCTCGGATGCTTGGACATGAGCAAAATCCAGCCGCCGCACCATCAATAGTAGTGTGACGTAGACACCACCTCCGCATACAAATATGAGCGCGCTGATGCCGAGCGCCCACTGTGCGGGATCTATTCCGAAGAGGGCTTCTGCCGCGGAGGTTAGTAGCGTCGCCGTGATCGCCACAGCGAACGCCACAAGAAACCAAAAGGATGCCCGAGCCAGCCTTTGAGCTACGCGGAGTTGGCGAGCCATCTTGGTCTGCAAGACCATGAGACGGACAAATTCCCGCGCGGGTTCCAGGACCTCCTTCGGTTCAACCGATACAAGGAATAGGTCGTTGCCCTCATCGTAGTCGTGGAAGAGTTCGTCCAGACGCACCCTAAGACTTTTTAAATGTCGTATGGCGCCGTTAACAAGGTTCGACCGGGCGTTGCGTTCCTTGGTTTTCAGCTTCTCGCCAAGGCTTGAAGCCAGTGACCCGGCAGGCCAGAGTGCAATATAGCTCGCAATAGCAAAGGGTATCGCGTAAGTAAGAATTGTGGCCTGGTTCATGTCAGGCGGGGACCCAGAATGTCATCTCGGATTAGCGACTTTGAGGTGTAGCCCTCGTACTTTTGATACACATACCGGACAAGATCCCTTAAAGGCCATCCCGAGAACTGTTTCCTAAGATTCTGGGTCTGCTGGAGCAGCTTAGGGGGCAACTCCTGTTGGAGTGCATTGAAATACTCCTGTCCGAGGGGAGTTAAACGGAAATTCCGAGTGCGGAAGGCATTTGATTCATCGTCGCCACCGATAAGCTTTTCGGACTCCCACATGTCGTCGTCTGTCCGACTCAGCTGTGCCGAGTCCTCCACCAAACCTGCCTCCACTAGTGTATCTACAGCCTTATAGACCTTTGATGAAAAGGGACCGAAGTTGTAGGCCTCAAACTCTGGATCCTCGGTGAAGTACTCCTCGGCGGAAGTTTCCTTGTCCATGAGAAACACCAGCTTCTCCAGCCGTGTTATCCCCCGGATCTCACCTCGCCTTTCCTGTTGACCCGGTTCGCTTCCCAAGAGAAGAACGATGGCATCATCCACATCGAATTCCGGTGACTCCACGGTGCGGTCACACCTCTCTGATTCTCGTAATTGGATCATACAGCCGCTATGAAACGAAGCAGGACAGTTGAGCAGCGAACGGCCAGAACGGTACGGTGGGCCGCCCAAACGATTGAATATCGGCAACCGGCGCTGGTCCCACCTTGGTGGTGAAGTGGACTCCCTGAAGGTCACCGCCATACTCATTTCTTGTTAACGACCCAAAGCCCTTTGGGCCTCTTTAGTTCTTCCAAACATTGCCCGGCCGGCCCGCGCCCTAGATGCACCGCCTGGAGCCTGGACCACGGCCGCAACTGGTGAGGTCGCCTGGTCTTGATCCGCACTTAGCCGTGCCTGGACAGCCTCGCGGTCGGCAACGTCATCCAGGCTGGCCGCCAGCTGGTGTCGGCGCTCAGACGAGTCATACTTTATGCCGGATGCCTCGCCAAGAGCGTACAGCTGCTGGTTCTCTTCGGTCACGTCCTGTTCGCGGTCCTGGTCCTCGCGGCCTGCATCAGCCAGCAGCTGCGCGGCCTCGGCGTTCTCGTCACGGCCGGCGCCCCGCTCCTGCTCTGCCTGCTCGCGGTCCCGTTCTGCCTTCGCCAGGGCAGCGGCCACCGAAACATCGTTGGCGCCCAGGTTGTCCACGTCCAGGCCGTAGCGGCGTTGCACCTGGTCCCGGATGACCTCGGCCGCGTTGCGCGCCGCCGGATCGTGGTCCTTCCACGCGGTGGCCGCCTCGTGCATCCTCTCGACGTCGCGGCCACCGGCCGTGTCCCACCAACGGTTGTCCATCACTGGTGCAAGCTGCGCACGGGCTGCTGCGCGCTCCGCGTCGAACCGGACCTGCAACTCACGGGCCTGCTGTTCCTCGGTCGCCTGGGCGCGGCGCAGGGCCTGCTCGCGAGCCCTGGCCACCTGCTCACCAATCCGGCCGGCGACAGTCAGCCCGACGCGTGACATCCCCTCGATAGCCTCGTCGATGCCGTCAGATTCACTCATGGTTCCCTACCTTTCTGTGGTGTGGTCAGTGGGCTTTGTATGCTTGCCACCACCCGGGGGCACCGGGCATGGCTTCTCATTGTTTGCCGGCATTCAACGGCTCAGGGGGAATGGCCACCCGGTGCCCCGCGACGACTCGACCGCTGATTGAGAAACGCGACTTGATCGCTTCGTAGGGACCTGACGGCGTGGTCGTCTGCTGGGCAACGTGTATCCAGACGAGACGAGGAGCTACCCATGACGCGGCTTTGGGCCGGGATCGATGCAGGCAAAACCCATCACCACTGCGTGGTGATCGACGAGACGGGCAGGCGGGTGCTTTCCCGTCGAGTTGCGAACGACGAAACCGAGCTGCTCGCGCTGATCGCCGACGTGCTTGCTGCCGCGGACGGGGACGACACGGTGTGGGCAACGGACCTTAATCAGGGAGGAGCTGCTCTGGTGATCGGCCTGCTGGCCGACAACGGACAGACGGCCTTCTACATCCCCGGCAGAACCGTGCACCACGCATCCCGGACCTACCGCGGCGACGGAAAGACCGACGCCAAAGACGCCGGCATCATCGCCGATCAGGCCCGTATGCGCCACGATCTCCAACCCGTTCGTGCCGGGGACGACATCGCAGTCGGACTGCGTCTTCTTGCGGCCCGCCGAACAGATCTGGTCTGCGACCGAACGCGCGCCCTCAACCGGCTCCGCGCCACCCTCCTCGAGTACTTCCCGGCCCTGGAAGCTGCCTTCGAGTACCAGAGCCGCAAGGCTGCCCTGGTACTGCTCACGAAGTATCAAACGCCCGACGGGATCCGCCAAGCAGGAGAATCCCGGATCACGTCCTGGCTCCGCAAACAAGGAGTCCGCTCCCCTGCCAAGGTCGCCCAAACCGCTTACGAGGCCGCCCGCCGGCAGCACGCCACCATCACCGGTCAGCAGACCGGGGCCATGCTCGTCGCCAAGCTCGCCGCCGACATCCTCCGCCTTCACGGGGAGATCGATGAAATCGAGGAACTCATTGAGGTGCGATTCCGCCAGCACGAGCACGCCGACATCCTCCTGAGCGTCCCCGGATTCGGCCCACTGCTGGCCGCCGAATTCATCGCCGCCACGGGCGGGAACATGGCCAACTACGAAAGCGCCGACCGGCTCGCCGGTGTCGCAGGCGTCGCGCCCGTGCCCCGAGATTCCGGGAAAGTCAGCGGGAACTTCCACCGGCCCAAACGCTACGACCGCAGGCTGCTCAGAGCCTGCTTCCTCTCCGCCCAGATCGCCGCAATACGATGCCCCGCCTCCAAGGCCTACTACGCGAAAAAGCGGGCCGAAGGGAAGACCCACAAACAGGCCGTACTCGCCCTCGCCCGGCGCCGAATCAACGTCCTCTGGGCACTCCTCAGAGACCGAAAGCCATACGAACCCCGGGGCCTCATCACCTCTCAAACGGCTTGACAAAGACATTGAGATTCCCCCTCCTGGTGTTATCTCTCGATGTCCGGGCGGGTGACCCCGCCACGAGTGGTTGCGTGGGTCCGTGCCTGCTCGTACTTCGGCGGTAGCACCGAGCCGGCGGAGCGTGCCTGAGTCTGGCCGGCCGCGCTCGTCCGCACAGCTTCGGCCGCCTCTCTGTCTACCGCCGGCACCGTCGCTGGGACGGTCGGCAGCGCGGCCGCCACCTGGCTCAGCTGCGTCTTCACCAGGTCACTGATCTGGCGTGCCCTTCGCAAGTCATTGGACGCCTTGTGCATGTCATGGACGGCCTTCGCCACGTTCAGCAGCTGGCGCAGCATGATCGCTTGTGCGGCCGTCCCGGCGCCTCCCATAGTGGCCGCCATTAGAACCAGGGACGCACCCCTGGCAGACGGGCCGACGCTGCGGACCGGTCGGGCAGGGTATCGCCGCAGCTGTGCCGTCTTGGACAATTCGTCGGCCGCAGCTGCCAGCGGTCCCGGTGTCGATTCCGTGGCTGTTGACCAAGCTGCGAACGCCCCGGACGTCTCCCGTGCAACCTGCGCCCATGTCGCATGGTCATCAATCAGGACAGCTCGCAAGCTTTCCCGCAGTTGGGCGACTTCGTTGCTGTACTGCTCCCACATCTGGGGATCTGGTTCGTGCGCCTCACGGCCGATGTTGACGGGCCGCCGGCCACGTGCGGCTGCTCCCCATTCGGCCACAGCTCCGTCCGCCAGCTCGGGACTGTCGGCCCACGCTCCGCGTAGTCGCGGAAGGGTCAAGTCCTTGGCCAGGTGGCCACCGCCGAACCATACGGGCCGGCCTCCCTTGGGCGGACGTTCGGCAACAGAGTAGCCAACCACGACATCATCACGGCCAGCTGCGAAACGCGGCTTGATCATGGCACCCGTGCGCCGGAAGCGACGGACAAACTCAGCCTCGTCCTGGGCGGCGGTGGCGCAAGCCCGGACCTTCCGGGCAAGTGAACGGCGTTCCGGTTCCTCCACGCCGCGACGCTCGGCTGCCTCGCGCTCACCGGGGCGCAATCCACGCATGGCGTAGACGGGAGAAAGCCGTTCCAGGCCGTGCTTCTTCTCAATCGTGCGGGCTGTTTCCTGGGCGCGCTTGTAGTCCAAGTGGCTGGTCCATCTTGTGCCGTCCTCGCGCACCATAGACGCCGCAATGTGAATGTGATCATTGCCGGCCTTGCTGTGGCCGTGGCGGATTGCTACCCATGACACAGGGGCCTTTCCGCTGGCCTCGGTGAAGCCCATTTCATCCATGAACTCGTTGACGATCTCGGCCCACTTCTGGTCGGTAAGATCGCCTTCTTCCGCGCGCAAACTCAGCGAGCAATGCCAGACATGTCCGCCCTTGACGTCCACACCAAGAACGTTCTTTGCCTGGTCGAGCTGATGCGCAATCGACAGGGCTGCGTCACGGTTCAACTGGTCGTCATTGTGCCAAGCCATGATCGGCGCGGAGCCGGTCACCAAGTGTGGGTCGGTGTGTTCGTTGGACCGGCCAGCACCGGCCAGGTAAACCAACAGACCGGCCATGCGGTCGCCCTTGGTGATATTCGGAATCATCAGCCGGCCAGTCCCTCAATGATGCCATTCATGCGTTCGGCAATCGCACGCACACGTCCCAGAGCTACGCGGGCTTCCTCGGGAAACTCATCCGTGGCATTGGCATGCTTCGCCAGCTGGTTCACGTTGTTGGAGAGCGCAGCCAGGTAGCGGCGTGCAGCCATGAACTCGGTAGCCAGGGCGCGACGCTCCGCGAGCGAATCGGAGGACTGGGAGTAAAGCGCCGCACTGACCAGGATCTCAGACGGGCTGCGTCCCGTCTGCTCTTCCAGTACATAAAGACGGGTCCGCTCCTGCTCCGACATGGAGACACGCACGTATTGGGTTTCTCCGTCGATGTTCGCACGGCGACGACGGTTCAATCGACGGCCGGAGCTCTGTTCCTCAGCCATTGCAGCACCGCCCTTCCATGCCCAGCGCAGCGCCCCGGAATCTCCGGGCTCACAAGTCAACGGTGACGCATCCCCGGTGCGAAGTCGAGGATCAAGTCCGCTTATGGCACATAAGTGTATAGCTTGCTCCGGCCCAAAGCTCCGCGCTGGAAACTTTACCTTTGCGGAAGGTGAAGGGGCGGCCCTTTCCGTACTGCTTAGCTAGACTGTGTGCCATGGCTATCCATATCGATGCAGAGAAGATCGAAAACGAATTGCAGCAGCGGCTAAGCAACCGCATGGACTCCGTGCGGTTGCTGGTCAAGTCACGGCAGAACGTCGCAGAGGCACGCGAGGCTCTCGCCGCGGCGGAAGATGAGGATGCCCGCCGCTACCAGGCGGCACTTACGGCAGGCTGGACCGCCGACGAACTGCGCTCTGCAGGCCTCAACGAGCCGGAGAAAAAGCTGCGTGTACGCAAGCGTGCAACGCGCCGCACAGCACAGACACCGCCGGCATCTGAACAAACTGAACAGCCGCAGCACCAGGGGTAGCCTCTCGCCCACATGTGCACAGCAAAAGCTCTACCCTACGGGCTTTTCCTGCACACACGATGGACGACAGGAACCAGCTGACCGCCTGCACACAACCGCCAGGTCACCCCACCCAGGAACCTCACCCAACGCAACCGGCGGATGTGCACAGCCTCCAAACGAATCACCTCAAAGAGTGAGTCCAATTGACAACTTCCCCTCGCCCACCCGTCTCCTGGGAGCTACTGAATTCCACCCCCTCCACAGTGTATGAACGACTGATCGTTCAGTGGCCCAAGCAGTCGGAAAGAGACTTAGCATTCTTTTACTCGGAGTCTGCCAAGCGGCTAGCGTCCACTTTTCACGGCGACCCAATCGATGACACGATCCTGCTGCCGTACCTCATGCTGTACAGGCAGGCTTTCGAACTTCAGCTGAAATCTTTCACGAAGTACCTGGCTGCAATGCGCCTGAAGCACAGGGAGCCGGATAACAAGGAACTAGCCGCAAGGAAGATTGCCAAGAAGCTCAGAGAGAAACCAATCGGTCACAAACTTGAGCTGATTCTGGATGAGTTACTGACGCACTTCGATGCTCTCGATTTGTCCGAGCCGTTTCCATCAGGTGTTCAGGATCTTTTGAAGCTGCTGCATCAGGCAGATGAACCAGGAACCTACTTTAGGTACGCCGGGAACCTGCCAACAGATCAGGTCAATGTAGACTTTCTCGACTTGGCCAAGCGCTTTGATGAGCAGTGCACTATGCTTCAAGCAGTCGAGGACTGGACCACGGAGATGTTCCGACTGCTGCCCGATAACCGCCGGTACTAACGGGCCGAACAATCTCCATTCCGGCCGCCCATCATCGCTGCTGCGGGCGCACCGTCAAGGGGCGCTGGGCGTCACTTCGTGATGAGCCTTCAGCCACCCTTGACGCCGCACCCTGCGCAGCATTTCGGCCTTTACCGGGAGGGGGAACTGCGGACTTAGGTCACAGAAAAAGCCCCTTCCGAGACCACTTCTACAAGTAATAGTTAACTGCCGATAATGAAGATTTTTGTAAAGCTGGCGGATAAAGAGTGCAGCGCATCCAGCCGGTAACACTCTCATCCAAAGGGCGAAGCTAGCTGGCGAAGCTCTGAAGCCTCGATTGCCAGAGCTGCACGCGTGAATCTGCCCCAAAGTTGCCGCAGCTTTGCGGGCGAGACGTGCAACGGCGGGGGGTGCATCGGCTCTCGGTACAAGTGCCAGCTACCGGCTTCCAACCGCCACAGGGCGCCCGGTGCTGGTTCCGACTCCAGATCTCTCTGCCAGTAGTCCGCTAGATCCAGGATCTTGTTCTCGTGTTTCATCGACCAGTGACAGCGTCGGAGTCATGCGTCGTGGGATAGTGGCGGAAGTCATGATGACCTCAGCTTTCTGTGCAGGCAGTGGAGTTACTTGTTCACCGAAAATCCCGGCCACAGCTTCGCTGGGGCCCTGCTCTTGCCCAGAAAGAAGATGCCCCGCTGGCGTTGGCTAGCAGGGCATCTCGGGTGTTGCGGGGGAATGGTGTGCTGCCCGCGTTAGGCAGAAACCTGGCAGCACCTCGATATACAGGGGTGCGCAGAAGTTGATTAGCCAGTCCCGTACAGCGCCCACCCAGGCGCTGGGGGAGGAGGCGTAGAGGCCGGCGTTCCGGGCTGGGTTCAGCTCGATGAGCACTACCTCGTCGGTGTCCTGGTTGATGCGGCGCGGACCGGGTGCGTCATCCTTCCTAGCTGCACCAAAAACAGAGCCCCACCTGATCCGACCAGGTGGGCCTCTGCATTGAGGGCCCGTTGTGGGGCGCTGGGTTAGGCGGCTTCAGCGAGGGGCTTCGGCTCGACGCGCCAGCCCCGGACGGATGTACCCGGGACCCGATGCCAGTCTTTACGGCACCTGTTGCAGCCGATGATCACACTGTGCTCGCGGAATCCGGGGATGTTGTCATGCTCCTCGATGATCACCCCGCGGCCGCAGGGGCACAAAAATTCATGACGTTCGAACGTCCCTGCGCCGGCTCCCCATCCTGGGGCGGCCTCTTCGTTGCTGCTGATGCGTTCGGTGCGGAGGCTCATGTCACCACGCAGCTCCGGGGGCGCGATCCTGGCCCACTCGACGATTGCTTCCAGCGCTGAGTCGAACGCTTCGGGCATGGCCGAAAGTTCCCGGAGAATGTCTAGCAGGTCCTGTGCCGTGGCAGCGATGCGGTGGTAGCTGCCCTCGACTCCGGCGAGGTAATCGCCGGCCAGATCGCCCACCACGTCGTCGCGGTCTGCCTGTTGCATCAGCCACTCGTGGAACGGATAGACCTCCGTCGACGGCCCCGGCTTCTCCCAGCGACCCAGGATCAGCTCGCCAGCCGCACACTGGTCAAGGGCCGTTTGCAAGTGCGTAAATCCCGCGGGCCGGTGCTGGTGGCCCTTGGGCTGGCGTTCTTCAATGACGATGCGCCTGACATAGGCATGCTCGTGTTCAGACACGCCGATAAGAAGGTTCAGGCCGCCGTCCTCGACCATTGGTAGTCCCAGAGCGGCTGCCGCCCAGATGATGCGGCCGTTGGAGACGTAGCTGCAGTGCGGCTTTAGGAATTTCTCCGCCGTGTGCTTCAGCGAGTAGCTGCTCACCGCCGGGGTTTTTCCCGGTGCGATGGGGGTGAACATCCGCAGGAAGTCGGTGATCAGGGCCAGATCGACATAGTCGGATCCGGTGTAGCTCCACTGCGTGTCAGCATAGAAGCCGGCTTCGCCGAGGACCCATTCACCGCCGTCGGCACCAATCAGCGGGTGATCTTCGAGGGTGTTGATTAGCTGCCTGGCGCTGACCCGCTCGTCCAGGAAGCCCTGGGCCAGCGGTGATTCGATCTGGCGCAGCGCGGTGGTGTAGTTCGAGCCGGTCAGCTCTTTCCAGGCGCGCGCGTCCTGCTGGACCTTACGGTCACGGTCATAGTTGTTGGAGTTCATCTCGATCTCATATCCGGGCACACACCCCGCGTCTGCAAGCCCTAGAGAGAGGTGTCTCAGGTGTTGCGTTTCTGGATCTGTAGCAGTTGTCTTCGTTGTCGTCGCCACGCGGGGGCTCGGACTCAGAGGGTGGCGGACCAGACCGCCACTTACTACTATAGCATCTAAACCTGTGAGTTTGCTGTGCGTCGACCGAAAGCCTTGGAAAAAGGAAGCCCTGCCAGCGTGAGCCGGCAGGGCTTCCTCGTGGGGGCGAGTGACGTCAGTTGCCGTCAGAGACTCTCGCTTCGACGACGTTCTCGAAGATGTCCTGGCAGTCGGGGCAGACTGCTCAGGCGCACGCGCCCGGTCCGCTGGCCAGCCGGGGCCGCGTCGAGGCCCCGGCCGGAAGGTCGTCTTTGGGTCTTGACGCGCAAACAAGCCAGGAGCATTCTGACACTGCCTGAGCTGGCGGGTGTTGCATTGAGCGATGACGGATTTGAGGAGGGCTTATGCCCGAGGAAACAGCTCCTAGCAGGGCTGCGGTGCCGCCTACGCCCCCTGCGGAACAGCCTGATGATGGCAGGCTCACCGACGAAGAGAAACTTACGGTGTCAGTTACGGTTGAGCCATCTTTTGAAGAACGGCTCTTTCTCCGCTGCAGAGGCACTTGTCCGGACTGCGGCACCGCCATCGCCTACGACCATCCCCTTGCGGCGATCTCAGACGGGCTTGCCATCCCGACTGGTGCTCCGGCCGGCGACCACCAGAACAGAGGGCTCGCCACATCATCTGTCGGCCCCCTGAAGCGGCTATGGCTTTTGCTTAAATGGCCTGTGCCTACGCAGACCGGGATCGACGAGAACATAGTCCTGACATGCCAACCGGACGCCACACACACCGGCGGGCACCCGTCAGACGCGGCAGGCCAACCCCCTGCGCCACTCGCAGACAAGATTAAGGCCGCCTGGCTCATTCACGCCAGGAAACTGGGTGATGATGAATACAATCCGAACTACGGACTGGACACGTCTGACCAGCGCAGACCGACGGCCGATGACTATGAAATCGAGCAATCACTCAGCTCGGCGGCCAAAAACGCATTGTCGACCGTGCGTAAGGCTGCAGGAGATTGGCAGACCGGTTTGGCGGGCCTCTTGGCGGTGGTGACGGCCGCGACGTTCTTCAAAGGCGCCGACAGTGTTGGAAGTTACCAAGACCCGTTGCCGGCATTTTTCCTTGTCCTCGGGATTCTGGTGCTCGTCACAGGAGGCGCCGGTCTGGTGTCATTGCTGGCGGCCGCCCATGGCGAACCCGCGGCAGCGACGTATACCGACGTGGCTTCTGCTAAAAACCTGCTGGGCTGGAACACCCGTCTAGCGCGCCGAGCGCACCGGCAGTTCAGGGACGGCCAGTTCATGACCGTGTTGGCTGCCCTGTTCGTGGCCATCTCCGCCATGTTGTTGGCCTACGGCCCACGAGCAGCCGCCGACAAGCCTACGGTCCTGTTGTCCTACCGGGACAGCTCCCAAAACGATCTCATCGTCACCGGTTGCGGCAAGCTGATTGAAGCCACCACGACCAGCATCACGTACCAGCCAGGCAATGCGGAAAAGCAGAGTTTCCCGGCCAACAAATTGGTCGCACAGACCAACGTCGCGCACTGCCCGTAAGCCTCTCCCCTACCTCATTTTGAACAGCCGATAATGAAGCTTATGTAAAGCTGAATAGTGATTATTGCATCTGATGCATGATCACCCCTCCTCCGCCTGGGACTTGCTGCCACGCAGTCATTCATCTTTGAAAAGTGCCCGTGACCTGCGGAAACACTTCGTACACAGTGGGCGCAGGG
>NZ_JARFXU020000036.1:0-29550 GCF_029581595.2 Arthrobacter sp. NQ7
GGTTGCGAGGTAGCGAACTGGTCGGTCGTTCCGTTGTGCGTGACACTGAATCTGCCGAAGGCAAACTTCACGGTCACGCCTCCTCGGCTGACTTTCCGAACCTTGACCATTTCATTCACTTCCTGCCGGCTCAGTCAGTTTCCGGGCCGGTGCAGAACGTGCAATTGTCATCGCAATCCGCCGCAGACGGATCTGCATTGGCCCTCGGGCTGGAGACCCACACGGTGGGCTGACCCGCCACAGCTGGCATCAGACTGCCTTCAGGCAGGAGGCGGGGGGCTTGAATGCCGCCGGGCCTCCACCAGTCCGTTGCTGGACAGTGTTCTCCCGTGCGGGCCCGCCGCGCGAGTCCACTGGACCTGACCGGCCCACGGTGTAACCGCCACGCCAGCTGTGTTGTTGAGGTTCCCATATCGTCCACCACTTCTAGGTAATCCCTTTGGAATGAGACAATCTAAGCAAAAACGCCTAGGCATTACAAGACCTTTGCTTACAAATATTTGTTTCCACCTATATTTCTGCGGCGTGTTTTTCTTGCTGGCGCCGAGCTTATCTCCGGGGCGGCAAGCGTTGCCGAGTGTTTAGGAAGCCACTGTCCTAAGTATAGGTTTTGTCTTTTCCTCTAAAGGATTTACCTATAACCTGCGAAGATCAGCGTAAGTAAGGGACGGGTCGTGACGATTCTTCGGGGTGAATTACTTGCTGGCTGCGGCTGCTGCAGGTTCCTCGACCCAAGCGGCCGTTGAACTCGGAGTCTCCCAACCTACCTCGGAGCAAATTCGCAAGCTCGAACAGGGCGTAGGGGTGGCGGTCTTCACCCGCGCCAAGCAGGGACTGACGTTGACTGAGGCTTGGCACCGATTCCTGCCGCACGCAAGAAGGGTCGCCCGCGACTACCGGGATGCCATGGATTCGGTTTCAGGTATCAGGAACATGCAGGAAGGAACCGTCGCCTCTGGGATGTTCAACAGCAGTCAGTATGTCCTGTCCGGCCTGCCCGCCTTCCGCAGTTTGTACCCGTATCCATGTTCGCTTCGTCGGGCCAATTCGGCGCAGATTGCTGACCGGGTACGTTCCGGTCGCCTTGAAGCCGGGGTTGTCGCTCTGCCCATCGACGCGAGAGGCCTGACGATCAGCGATGTCCTCAGGTCATGTGAAGCAGCCTACTTTCATACAAAACCCGCGGTGACGTCCCCTGTCACCATCGAAGGCCTGCTTGAACGACCGCTGGCGCTGCCTGAGTCGGGATGGACCGAATCTGATCCTGCGCGGCGACAGTTGAGCGAACGCGCCCAAACTCTGGGTATCCCTTTTACCCTGCCGGCTTGTCGCCCGTGACGGCGGCCATGATCAAACTCACCGAGGAACATATGCGGCTGCTGCACCGCGAATACCCACCGTAAATGCGGTGTTGGCGCTGGGCATGAGATCCCGGCTGCATGGTTCGTGCAGGAGCTTCTACTCGACCAGGCAAACGCGGGGGGGATAATATTGGAAGTCAAATATTCAAAGACCTAGGGGGCTCCATGCCAGGGACTCAGGACTCGATCCAGACCGATGGCGAAAGCGTAGCGGCAACGTCTACCGCTCATCGCTTGCTTTTCGGTGGCCATCCTCCCGTCGACGCTTCCACGGTCGTCGTGCGCCGTGTTAAGACCGCCATTGGTCTCGGGCTGCTGGTGGACGGCGACAGGCTTCCCTCGGAGTCCGACATGGCGCAGCAGCTCGGGGTTACGAACTGGTCCCTGCGGGACGCGCTGGCCGCCCTCAGGGAGCAGGGACTGATCATTACCCGGAAGGGGAAGAACGGGGGCAGCTTCGTCAAACGTCCGGAACAGGTCGAATCGCTGGGCGGCATCGAGTTGGAGAGGCTCTCCGCGGTCGATCTGCGGGACTTGAGCGACTGGCGCAGGATGCTCCTTGCCGAAGCCGCGTCCCTGGCCGCATCCCGGGCGACGGAAGCCGATGTCACGGTCCTGAAGGCTCGTGCTGAAGACGTCGCAAGTGCCCCTGATCCTTTCCATGCCCGGCGCGCTTACGGGCGGTTCCGTGTGGACCTTGCTGTTGCAGCCCAGTCGCTTCGGTTGAGTAATTCTGAGTTCGCAGCCCACGAAGACGCCGACCTCATTTTTGGACTTCTGTTCTCCGACGATTCCCTGCGGCTGGAGATCTCCGCCAGGTTAGGTGCCCTCGCAGCGGCCGTTGAACGCCGGGACCCTGAACAGGCACGGTCGGTGGCCCACCTGCACTCACAGGAGAATCTGGCGTCTCTTCTGAAACTGCGCCTTACGGCGATTGCGGAGGGAGCAAAGCCATCGGACCAGCGCAGCCTGGAAGACGAAATCCGCAGCCTCGGTGATTTTGTTCTGACGCAACTGGGGAGGGTCGCCGAGACGTCCGGGCCGTTCCTGGCCCAGGGCGACGCCGGCGAACAGGCCAGGCGGGCCATTGCAGACATGTCCATCCGGGAGATCGCGCAGTCCGTGTTCCCCCTGGACGGTCTGGGTATCGTGGCCGAGGTCGGCGTTTTGCCGGAGCACCCCTATTGGCTGGCATGGTGGCATCGGACGGCCGCAGGCGTGGAGCAGGACAACCGGCACATTCTGGATCCGGAACACCCCTACTTTTACGACTACCAGGACCGCGAATGGATGACCCATCCACGGTCGCAGCGGGAGCCTTGGGCTACTGGCCCCTACATCGACAGGGGAGGGGCTGATGACTTCCTGATTTCGATCACCCACCCGATCGTGCATTCCGGTTCGTTCCTGGGAATCTCAGGCGCGGATGTGCGTGTATCGGAGCTGGAGCGCTACCTTGCACCGTGGTTGTCGGCCCGCCCGGTAGTAGTGCTGAACGCCGCCAAGCGCGTCGTCGTCTCCAGCTCCGTTGAGTTCACCGTTGGCGACTCCCTCCCCGAGGATCTTTCTGCAGACGCGAAGGAACTGGGCATCTTCGGGTGGTCGGTCCTGTACACGGCCCACTGAGCCCGGCCGGCGGGGTCTTTCCGCGGAGAACCCGAGAATTTCGAATGATGGAACATTCGAATGGGGAACAAGGAACAACCCGGGTCCGGGCACGTCGTTTGGTCTGGACCCGGGTTGTTCTGGTTCAAGGGGTGTTTAGTAGCGGGCGATCGAAGCGATGTCTTCTTCGAATTCGTCCAACGCCGCCTGGGTGATGGTGGTGCGGGTTTCCGAGATCGCCGCGAGATAGTCCTCCGTGCCTGGCCCGTTCGTCCAGGTATCGCCTGACTCCGCTTCGGCGTAGATCGCCCGTTCCAGGGCCCTTTGCGATGCCTGCCTGGCTGTGAACTCGATATCCGCTGGCGTGAACCGTTCACTGCGTTCCACCAGAGCCTGGATGTCAATGGTCGAAAGCGTCTCGGCAGGAAGGTACCGGCTCCAGATGGCCTGCCTGGCATTCTGATCAGGCACGCCAATGGGAATGACGTAGTCGAACCTTCCATGGCGCAAGAACGCCTTGTCGAGGGTCCGGACGAAGTTTGTGGCGCAGACCAGCAGCCTGTTCTCCTGTTCCCTGAATGCCGGAATGATTTTGAGAAGTTCGTTGGTCACTCCGTGTTGAGGCGTCGGTGCCCCGGCCCCCCGGCGAGAGGCGATTTCCTCAACTTCATCGATGAAGACGACGACGCGTTCCAGATCACGGATGTCATGGAACGCGGACCTGAGTCCGGCGGCCAGGCCCACGCCTTCGGCGGCGAGACCGGACAAGGACAATTCGATAAACGGCCACCCCAGCCGGGAGGCCACGGCCTTGGCAAATGTCGTCTTGCCGGTTCCGGGGGGGCCAAACAAAACAACTGACTTCGGAGGGGAGACAGCGAACCGGTGAGCCACATCGGGTTGCGCGAGCGGCAAAACGAGCCTGCGCTCGATAATTTCCTTTTCCTTGACCATCCCAGCGAGTCCATCCCAGAGTCCGCGGGGCAGAAAACGGCCGCCAAGGTCCTCCAGGTGGGCCGCTTCCCGGGGCTTCATCGGCATGGTGCGCTCGAAATACACCAAGTCCCGGGTCTCGTAACCGGAATTCTTGTAGGCCTGCACGCCCGTTTCCCCGGGCGGCAGCAGCGCGGAAACCTGGAAGATCCCCTTCCCGACAAGGCGCTTGTCGAGCTCCGACAGCAGCGAGCTGCCCAGTCCTTGGCCGCGCCAGTTTTTCAGGAGCGCGAGCATGGTCACTGTGGCCCGGTCGCCGTTGATCTGGGCCGCTACGGCGCCGACTACGGCATTGTCCACAATGGCCAGCAGCGCCACACCATCGGCGCAAGAACGGAGAATTTCAGACAGGCTGTAAACCGGATTGTCGCCCGTGTCGCTGTTCTGCTCCCAGAGCCGGACCATCCGGTCCACGTCATCGGTGTGGAAGTCTCTAATTCGCCAGCTTGGCATGAGGCATGTCTCTCTGTGGAGGCGCGCGGCCGAGGATTTCCTTCCGTTCCGACTTACCGCTTCGCATGCGGAGGAAAGTGGTGATTAGAGACTAGCATCACAAATATCTGAACTCAAATATTTGCAAACAGTAACAATACTGCTACCGTTGATCTGTGAGGTCAATCACGCGCCTCCCCGTCCACGGGACAGGGAGCGTCGCTCCGGCCTCCCTAGAGACACGGGTTGGCGCAGTGGCCATCTCTTGCTGCTCTTTCAAGGCCCCCGTTGGATGACGGGGTGCCTGACTTACTTCCAAATGTTCAAGGAGTGAAATTGACCGAATTGGCTGCACCAGTGGCAGAAGCTAATCCAGCTCTGGCCGAAGTGCCGACGGAGATTATCGGCCACTTCATCGATGGGGTGTTCGAGTCGGCCTCCTCGGACGAGGTGAACGCGGTAAGCAACCCCGCTACCGGGCGGGTCCTGACCCACGTTCCCCAGGGCGACGCATCGACGGTAGACCGCGCCGTGGCCGCGGCCGCCCGTGCTCTTCCCGGATGGAAGCGTCTGACCCCGAAAGACCGCCAGACGATCCTGCTGAAGATCGCCGCCCGCATCGAAGAGCGGGCTGACGCGCTGGCCCGGGTCGAGTCCCTGAACGCGGGCAAGCCGCTTGAGGCAGCACGCGATGAGGTTTTGATTGCGGCAGACACCTTCCGCTTCTTCGCCGGAGCTGCAAGGGCCGCAGTTGCCCCGGCTCCGGGGGAGTACACGGAGGGCCACACGTCCCTGCTGGTGAGGGAACCTGTTGGGGTAGTCGGTGCGATCGCCCCCTGGAATTACCCGTTCATGATGGCTGTTTGGAAGGCGGCGCCGGCACTTGCGGCGGGCAACACCGTCGTATTGAAGCCCTCCGACCTGACTCCGCTGACGACGCTGATGTTCGCAGAGCTTGTCTCCGGGATCCTTCCCGGGGGTGTCTTCAACGTCGTCCTGGGACGCGGCTCCGTGGTTGGTTCGGCTATTTCCTGCCACCCTGACATCGCTCTCGTTGCCATTACCGGCAGTGTCGAGAGCGGGAAGACCGTAGCCAGGGAAGCTTCCGGCACGCTCAAGCGCGTCCATCTTGAACTCGGCGGCAAGGCTCCGGTTGTGGTGTTCTCTGACGCAGACCTGGACGCCGTCGTCGAAAACCTCAAGATCATGGGGTACTGGAACGCGGGCCAGGAGTGCGGCTCGGCAACACGGGTTCTGGTCGAGGAAAGCATCAAGGAGAAGCTTCTCGGACGGCTGAAGGCCGCCGCAGAGTCGATCGTTGTGGGTGACCCGTTGGCCCATGCCGAGGTTGAGGTGGGCCCGCTCATCAGCTCTACCCAGCTTCAGCGGGTTTCTTCGATGGTGGACCGGGCCGTCACCGACGGTGCCCGCGTCGTGACCGGTGGGAGGACAATCGAAATGGGGGGTTACTTCTACGCACCCACGGTGCTGACCGATGTCGCACGCGGCACCGAAATGGACCAGGAAGAGGTCTTCGGACCCGTCGTGACAGTGCAGTCATTCACGACTGAAGAAGAAGCCGTCGAAATCGGCAACGACAGTGTCTACGGCCTCAGCGCGTCGGTATGGACCATGGACGCGGCACGGGCTCTCCGGATGGCCTCGGCGCTGGAATACGGCACGGTCTGGGTCAACGACCACTTGGCCATGGCTGCCGAAATGCCCTGGAACGGCTTCAAACAGTCAGGCTACGGCCGTGACATGAGCATCCTTGGCCTGGACGACTTCGTCCGCACCAAGCACGTGATGATCAAGACCGCTTAGGGCCTCCCAGCGTTCTGCACGCAGTTGCCCCCGCACTTGTATGGTGCGGGGGCAACGGCGTTTAAAGAGGGCTGCCGAGGCATGACACGATCCGACAAACGGCCTCCGCGGGCCCAGGGTTTCCCCAGGCGGACCCTATCCAGTGGCAGCGAAGGGTCGGCCGTCGGTGGGGGTTTGAAGGCTTCCGGCCGTCGGGGCACGAAGACCGCTGCGGGACGGGCCACGCGGAACACGCGCAGGACGGATCTGGGTGTGGGCGGATGAACCGGGCATCCCCGTTCCGGTCACCCTGCCACGGTTTTACGGCCCCTTGAGGGGACGCCGGCAGCGGCGGGGGCCGTGTTCTGGCTCTTTCCAACTTGAGTCCGGACCGCGAGGAAATCAGCCGTCCCGCATCCGCTCAGGTCTGCCGGGGCCATGCGAGGCCATGGGCCGGCTGGCTGATTTTACGGGTAACAAGGGCCTCGGACAATAGCCATCCTGGCTGCCTTGGGCCCGAGGGGGTACTGCGGACCATTGCGCGTTCTGAACGCAGAAAACTGCTCCCCGGTAGCCAGGACTGGGTTTTCCAGTTCAAACTTCCGGGGAGCAGTTCATACAGGGCTTGATTCTGCGCGCGGTCTATCCGTCATGCGAAGGTTACTCCACGCCTGTTGCATGTGCCTTGACCGACGGAGAGGTTTCGTGGGTTATCGGTTCAACACGGTGGGCGGCCACAATGCCGGTACGGTGGCGCTGATAGGTCTGGAACCAAATGATGCCCACGACGACCAGCACGGCCGGCATAATCCATCCCAGGTACAACAGGTACCACTGTTGGCTCCCCGTGGGGTCGTAGATCGCGGGCCACGGCCAGGCGAGGTCGAAGGCTCCCAGGGCGCCCCAGACGACTGCGACAATATTGATCAGGAGGCCCCACCGGCCGAGGCTGAAGTATTGTTGCCCTGTTGCTCCGGCGATTGGCCATTGCCGTGCGAAGCGTCTGCGCAGCAGCGGAACGGTCAGGCACAGGTATCCCAGGTACACCAGGACGATCGATACGCTGGCCAGAGCCGCCAGCGCTTCGGGACTGACCAGGGACAATGACATGAGGGCGATGCCGATCACGCCGATAACGATCGCCGCTTCGGCCGGGGACTGCCGCTTGTTGACGCGGGAGAGAAAGGCGCCGAAGGGGAGGTTGTTGTCGCGGCCCATGGCGAACATCATCCGCGCCGTGCCGTGCTGGATAGCCACGACGGCGGCGAAGACAGCGGCTGCAAGGGCGTACAGCAGCAGGTTGCCGACCTCGTCGCCCATGACGATCTTGATCGCATAGGGCAGACCGCCTTGCGCGACATTGTCGACGACGGTCACGTCATCCTTCGGCAGAGCCATAAGCATGGCCAGGACGAGGAGAATGCCGGAAATGACGGCAGCGGCAACCGACCGCACGATGGCGCGCGGGCCGTCGAGGCGCGGGTTGGCTGATTCTTCGGCCAATGTTCCTGCGCTGTCGAAACCTGCCAGGACCCACGCCGGGGCAGCGACGGCCACGAGAATAGCCAGCGCGAACGTTCCGCCTGAGCTGCCAGTGCCCGCGGTCTCGGTAACAATCTCGGGCCCGCGCTGGATGTGGAAGAGGAAGCCGACGATGAGAGCAACGATGACAGCCAATTCCAGAACAACCGCGGACGTGTTGATCCAGCCGGCGACGCGGACCTTCATCATGTTGAAAATCGTTGAGATCACGACGGCGATCGTGCCGATGATAAACCCATTGAGCCCGGGATCGTCAACGATGTTGAAAGCGGTTGAGATTTGCGGCAGCACGACGTTGAGGGTCAGCGCCACACCCGCGACGGCGATTACGTAGGACCACAGCAGGAGGTAGCCGGAGAGCCAGCTGGTGAGCGGGGAGGTGATCTTGCGGGCCCAGTTGTACACAGAACCGGCGAAGGGATATTCGGCTGAGACTTCGGCGAACAGGAAGGCGACAGCCAACTGACCGACGGACACGCCGATCCAGGTCCACCAGAAGGCCGGACCGGCCTGTCCGAATCCGAAGCCGGTCAGGGATGTGGCGCCCACAAGGACCGAGATGAAGGCGTAACTGATCGCAAACATCGCGAACTTATGGATGGTGCCCCTTTTCAGGGACTGCTTATAGCCGGATTCGGCGAGCCCGAATGAGCTGGAATGTTGATCTGACATGCGTTCTCCTACAACGCCGGGGCCGCATCAAACTATCGAGGGGGCCGGAAGGAATATAAGCCGGAAACCGGCCTCTTAGGGGCATTCCCTGACCTGCCAGCTGCGCGGCGTTGCGCCGGTGGCCGTTCAGTGTCAAACATGTCTCGGGCTGCCACTGTAAGGAGCCCGATAAGGAACGATGCTGGGCCGCCCGGACCCACGAGGGGGATCGCTTCGGATCCTGGCGGCCTTAACGCAAAGTTACGCGATCAAATCTTCGAAAACAATAGTTTTGTTGATGTGAATCACATGAGGTTTGCGCGGTAGGTGCGCGGCAGGTCGATACCCGCGTCAAATAAGCACTCCAGCTAAATAGTTGCTTTCAATGATTTGAAGGCGTAAGTTATCAACATCACATTCGGATGCAACGTTCCTTCATCAGCAGCGTCATCCGTCCATCTCCTTGGCAAGCCCCTTGGCTCGCCAGACCTTTCACCAGGAGTTCCGATGACCATCAAACGCGGAACGTACGATGCCACCGAGTTCAGTGGCACCAGCCGCGACGTCGCCGATGTCCTGATCGTCGGATCAGGCCCCTCGGGCGCCGTTTATGCCAAACACCTTTCCAGCTGGGGATTTCACGTCGTCTGTCTGGAGCAGGGCCAATGGGTCGGCACAGCCGAATACACCGGCAACCGGGACGAGTACGAAGTCTCCATGTTCGGACGGTGGCACAAGAACGGGAACGTCAGGGGACTGCCCGAGGACTATCCGTGCGAAGCCTCGGAGTCGGAAGTCATTCCCGTGATGTACAATGCCGTCGGCGGCGGCACCATCCACTACGGTGCCCAGTGGCCCCGCCTGCTTCCCAGCGACTTCCGCGTCAAGAGCCTCGACGGCGTGGCGGCGGACTGGCCGCTGTCGTATGAAGAGCTCGCCCCCTATTACGAGCAGACAGACATCGACTTTGCCGTATCGGGCATGCCGGGAGACCCGGCCTACCCCGAAGGTGCGGCAGCCCCCATGCCTGCGCTTCCCATCAATAAATATGGACGCCGCTTTGCCGAAGGCATGAACAAACTTGGTTGGAGTTGGTGGCCGGCTCCCAACGCCATTGCCCAGAAGAATACCCAGGGCCTGATTCCCTGCATGCGCTACGGCACCTGCGAAGCTGGCTGCCCAAACGGCTCCAAAGCCAGTGCTGACATCACCCACTGGCCCACTGCCCTGAAGCAGGGCTCAACGCTCATCACTGGTGCCCGGGTCCGCGAGATCACCCTCAACGAACGCGGCCTCGCTTCCGGTGCGATCTTCGTTGACAGCAACGGCCGCGAACACAGGATCGCGGCTGACACCGTGGTCCTCGCCGCGAACGGCATCGGAACCCCGCGCCTGATGCTCCTCTCCGAGTCCTCACGCTTCCCCAACGGCCTCGCAAACTCCAGCGGACTTGTCGGCCGGAACCTGATGATGCACCCCACAGCCATGGCTGTAGGCGTTTTCAACGAACCCCTCGAATCCTGGACCGGACCCGCCGGACAGAACATCCACTCCTACGAGTTCTACGAAACCGACGCCAGCAGGGGCTTCCTCCGCGGGGCCAAATGGGTCACCCAACCAACCGGCGGCCCGCTGGTGGCCAGCACCATCGTCGATCGAGGCCCAACCGGCGCCAGGGGAGCCCAGCTGCTCAGCGACGTAAAGGACATCCTCGGCAGGTCAGTGCTCGTCGCGGTCATCAGTGAAGACCTTCCCCACATGGACAACCGAGTCACACTGGACCCGGTGCTCAAAGACTCCAGCGGCATCGCAGCGCCGAAGATCAGCTACGTCCGCGACCAGAACAACATCGACATGGTTGATTGGCACCTGGCGCGAACGAAGGAAGCACTCCTGGCAGCAGGTGCCCACACAGTCCACCTACACGGTGTCCTGGACGATCAGCCGGGCCACTTCCTGGGCACAGCACGCATGGGTGATAACCCGGAAACCTCAGTCGTTGACGCTTTCGGGAAGAGCCACGACGTACCGAACCTCTGGATCGCGGATGGAAGCATCTTCGTGACCGGCGGGGGAGTAAATCCCACCAGCACAATCGCTGCCCTCGCACTGCGCGGGGTAACGGAAATGGTCCGTCAAGCAGCAGATCAGGAAGTCGCATCATGACAAGCATCTTGACCCCCGAGCGCACCGAAACGGCCCGGAAGATAGCCGAATGGTTCGTGCCACAGGTGGATGGATATCCCACCACAGCGGAGGCAGATCCCGACAACAGCGTTTTGAACCTCGTTCTGGACCAGCTGCAGTCCCACTGGACTGTCATCGGAGAGGCCCTGGACGCAGCCCAGGACGCGGACGTCCCCGAATATCTCGAACGACTGGCAGCTGAGGAACCCGCCACTTATGGGATTCTCCGCACCGTTTTCGTGGGCCGGTACCTCACCTGCCGACCCGTGTGGGAGGTTCTGGGATACACGGGCCGCCGGCCGGTACCGATCCTTCCAGGGGAAGCGGAAAAGTTCCTCGAAGGCGGCCTTCTGGAACCGGTCCGTTCCCGGGGAAAGATTTACCGCCCAACCCCGACCGACGCCGAAGTGGCGTCATGACCGGACATTCAATGCGTTGCTTTTCAACACGGCGCAAGACACAACAAGCTAAGGAGATGCCGTGAAGGTTCTGCTGCTGGCCAAGGAAGTACCCGATACGGGCGACCCGCGAAAGCTTGACCCACTAACCGGGATGCTGGACAGGGAGGGCTCCGAATCCGTTCCTGACGAAATCAACGAGCGCACCATCGAACATGCTTTGCTGTACCGTGACGAGGGCGGGGACGCAGAGATCGTCGTTCTCACCATCGGCCCGGAAACCGCCGAAGACTCCGTTCGGAAGTTCCTCGCCATGGGTGCCGACTCGGCCGTGATTGTCTCCGATCAGGCCATCCGCGGCGCCGACGCGACGCGGACCGCTCAAATCATTGCCGCGGCCGTGGAACAGATCGGACCCGACCTGGTTCTGGCCGGCAACGAATCGACCGACGGTCGAAGCGGCTTGGTGCCTTCCATGGTTGCCGAGTTCCTTGGCTGGCCAGTCCTGCCGGCCCTGTCCGAAGTGCAGATTACGGAGGAATCGGTTACCGGTTCGACCGCCAGCGAGGGTGAGATTCTGCAGCTGAAGGCAGCATTCCCCGCCGTGGTGACGGTAACTGAACGTTCCGCGGAACCGCGGTTCCCCAACTTCAAAGGCGTCATGCAGGCAAAGAAGAAGCCGCTGACGGTCTGGAGTCTGGCCGACATTGCCGCAGCGGAAGGCTGGGGGGCAACCTCGGTCATGGTTTCTTCCATGGAACGCCCTGCACGTGCAGCAGGGACGAAACTGACTGACGATGGCACGGCAGCCGAAAAACTCGCCGACTTCCTCGCCACCAACCGGCTGATCTGACCCCAACCCGAACAGGATTCAGAAATGGTGAAAATTCTCGCATTCATTGAAACAACCCACGACGGAAGGGTCAAAGCCAACGCCGCCGGCACGCTTTCGGCCGCAGCGTCCGTAGGGACGCCGCTGGCGGTTGTTGTCCTGCCCGAAACAAGCGACCGCGCCGCAGTGGTCGAACAGCTCGGAGCCCTGGGGGCCCACGAGGTCCACATTGCAAAGCTTGGAGATTCAGGCTTCGGCGCGACCCAGATCGATGCCATCGCAGCAGGCTACTCAACGACAGCACCTGATGTCGTGCTCCTGCCGAATACCAATGATTCCCGCTCCATCGCCGCCAGGCTTGCGGTCCGCATCAATGGTGCCGTAGCCGCTGACGCTGTGGGTCTGCGCTACGATCCCGAGGGCAATGAGGTCATTGCCCAGCATTCGGTTTTCGGCGGCGACTACGTCACTGAGTCCACCGTGGACGGGGGCCCCCTGATTGTCACCGTCCGAACCAGCTCTTTTAACGGTGCACCGCAGCAGGTCAAGGCGCCCCAGACATTTGAGCTCAGCGTTTTTCCCTCGTCCTCCAGGAGCGCGTCCATCGTTGGGGTCGAGGAAGTCAAAACAGTATCCGACAGGCCGGCGTTGCCCGAGGCCCAAGCCGTGGTCTCCGGCGGCCGAGGTTTGGGGTCACGTGAGAACTTCGCGCTCGTCGAGAAACTCGCCGACGCCCTCGGCGCCGCAGTCGGTGCTTCACGGGCGGCAGTCGACGCAGGATACGTCCCTCAATCCCTTCAGGTGGGCCAAACCGGCGTCACCGTTACCCCGCAACTGTATGTTGCCCTCGGGATCTCCGGTGCGATCCAGCACCGTGCAGGCATGCAGACGTCGAAGTATGTGGTCGCGATTAATGAGGACGCAGACGCCCCAATCTTCGACATCGCCGACTTTGGCATCGTCGGGGACATCTTCACCGTGGTGCCGCAGCTGCTCGACTCAATTGCCCAGCGACAGGCCGCCTAGGGGATATCCCAAAAAGCAGGACACAGACAGGGACTGGCATCGGAAACGTCATGACTAACGAAGAAACAAACGCTGCGCCGCGAAAGCAACGCATGGGAACGGCGACGCCTCAAGCCGCCTCTGCAGCACCAAAAGTTGAAACGCCCGCCGGGGAAACGGACGCACGTCCGGCAGCAAAGACCCGCATGGGCGCTTCACCGGCTGCTTCCGCGCCAGCTGCCCCGGCAGCCAGGACGACCCGGATGGGGTCGGACACTGGAATGCCTGCGAACCCGGCGGCCGTCCCTGCACCGGCAACGCGGATGGGTGCTGCAGCGCCCGGACCAGCACCGGAACGGATGGATGCCAGCTCCCGGGCCGGACGTCAGCCGGGCCATGCGGCATCTGCGAAGACGGGCGCACCCAAGGGCTTCCTTGCCGGAAGCCTGGCCAGTGTCCCTTGGAAGCGTGCGATGCTTACCCTCGGTCTTGCAGTCGTTGCCGTGGTTGTCCTGGTTATCGTTGCTCGCTGGCTACGCACAACCCCGGACGTTCAATCCTTTCTTGGGCAATACCCAGGCCATCCCACCCTTCCCGACACCGTTCCGACAGGGCTTCCGGGGTGGCTTGGGTGGCAACATTTTTTCAATATCTTCTTCATGGTGCTGATCGTCCGCACAGGCCTTCAAATCCGGCACGAAAAGAAGGCGCCCGCCCACTGGACTCCCGAACCCAATTCCCTCTTTTCGCCCAAGGGAAGCACTCCGAAGAAGGTCAGCCTCACCCAGTGGCTGCACCAAGCCCTGGATATTCTGTGGGTAGCAAACGGTCTTGTCTTCATCGTGCTTCTGTTCGCCACCTCACAGTGGATGCGGATAGTTCCCACCGACTGGGACGTCGTACCGAATGCCTTGTCTGCGATGCTTCAGTACGCGTCCCTGGAATGGCCGACGGAGAACGGCTGGATCTACTACAACGCGCTCCAGATGCTGGCCTACTTCAGCATCGTGTTCCTCGCAGCACCCCTCGCGGTCATCTCAGGCATCCGCTTCTCAACCTGGTGGCCAGACCAGAACAGCCGCCTGTCGAGAATCTACCCAATCGAGGTAGCTCGGGCAGTCCACTACCCAGTGATGCTCTACTTCGTAGCCTTCACGCTCGTACATGTTTTCCTGGTGTTCTTCACCGGAGCACTCAGAAACCTGAACCACATGTACGCATCCCGTGACGAGGCCGATTGGCTGGGTCTGGGGGTCTTCGTGGTTTCGGTTCTGGTCACGGGCGCGGCTTGGATCCTAACGAAGCCCCTTTTTATGAGACCAGTGGCAGGCCGATTCGGCACCCTATCGAAATAGTCGAATCTGCCGAGCTCGACCACAGGAGGGCCGGACTCGCTGCCAACAAGTACCTGGTCAGCAACGAATCCGGTCCGGTCAGTAACGTAAAACACACTGGTAGGCCCTCGTCCTTTTCCCAAAACGGCGCGGGGCTGGGGAGAGGTATGGGTTGGCAGGCAGCAACTGACGGACTCCAGCTACCGTGTCGTGGCCGGTTCACCGCAGAGAAGGAAAGACCGCGGGGTCGGGTTGGATGACAGCTTCAGCCGCGCCCTCCGTACCTTGATGACGGTATCCCGATACCGAGGGGGAGTCCCGCTGTATAGATGCAAGAAAGCTACCCTCACAAGCTCATCCAAGGGCAAAACAACGCATCAGCTAGCTTGAGGAACGCTTTCATCTACCATTGGCCCAGCCGCAACCCAGAAGCTGCGTAACACGCCGTTGTACACTCGCGGATTTCTCCCGCGTTCCTTGGCAGACCACTTCGGCGTCATCGACGAAACCGTGCATGTGGCATTCGTTCAGGAACGAATGGGTGACCCGGGCCGGTCTTGGTCCATGCAAGGTGAGGGGCCTGACAAACTGAGAAGGAACCCGTAAGATTCTTGGGTCCTCGGTTCCACCGATCAACATGGACCACGATGTCCTGCGACGGTGCCTGTCCCCAGCCCGGCATTAGAGAACTGGCTCTGGCGTGCATCGGAAGTGGAACCCCTGACGACTTACAAGACGATGTCAGCCCGCCGACCCTTGCTACTTCTAGGTCAACCGCCCGGCAGCCAGGAACCGAGGATAACGCCTAGACACGCACACGTAGCCGTCAACGGAAGCTAATACTTCGGTGGCGGCCTTGTGCATGTTTGGCAGTATGGATGTCGAGGAATTAGTTCGTGGTGCTGGAGGCGGCGTCGAAGCTGGTTTGGGCGTGCATGGAACACGGAGCTGCGCCAATGCTCCGCACACCATAAACGGCCCCATCAATCAGTGCGCGCCGGATCCCCATCAAGCGACGACGGGCCTTCTGAGGCCCCGCCGCGAGCCCGACGCCTCAGACTCATTTCGTCCTTTAGTACCCTAAAAGAGCGAGCTTCAACTTTCTCGGATGTGGTTATCTAAGACCAACCACGCATCAGAGTGGAACTACCCATGGGAGTTGATCACCTGGACACGTGGGGCGGCGAATTTCGATGGGGACTGCCCCGGGTTTTGTTGGCTCCTTGACCTGCCCCAGGGATTGGTTACCCGAAATGGTTTGAGTTTTTGGCTCTCGCTGAGAGGCTTTCAGACATGCCAAGACCCTATCCACCGGAATTCCGCGCACGGGCAGTCGCCCTGGTCCGGGCCGGCAAACCCATCAGCCGTGTGGCCACCGAACTGGGCATCAGCGAGGGAGGCCTCCACAACTGGGTCCGCCAGGACCGGATCGACGGTGGCGAACGCCCAGGACTGACGACCCCGTAGAGCACCGAGCTGGCCAAGGCGCGGAAGCGGATCCGTTAGCTGGAAACGGAGGTGGAGATCCTCAAGCGTGCGGCGAAGCTGCTCGGTGAGGACCGGCCGGACCCAAAAGGATCCACCCGGTGATCGGAGAACTTACCGGTGCCGGGTTCCCCGCGAAGGTCTGTTGCCGGCTGCTGGGCGTGAGCAGTCCGGGCTACTACAAGTACCGGAACCGGCCGATGTCACCGACCCGGATGCGCCGGCAGTGGCTGACCGGGCTCATCCGGGAGGTCCACACCGCCAGCCGCGGCACCTACGGGTCCCGCCGGATCCATGCCGAACTGACACGGGGCATGGACGTCACCGTCAGCGAGCATCTGGTCGCGGAGCTGATGAGCCTGGCCGGAATCGCCGGCCTTCCCGGGCCGGCCAACGTCAAACGCCTGCGGGGCATCGCCACCAGCGATGACCTCGTGCACCGCAAATTCCACCGTCTGTCGCCGAACGAGCTCTAGGTCACGGACATCACCGAGCATCCCACCAGGGAGGGCAAGGTCTTCTGCTGCGCCGTGATGGATACCTTCAGCCGCCGGATCGTGGGCTGGTCCATCGACAGCAGCCAGGACTCTGCCCTGGTCGTCAAGGCCCTGGACATGGCCATTAGAAACCGCCGGCCCGTCCCGGGCGGCATCGTCCATGCCGACCACGGCGTCCAGTTCACCTCCGGGGCCTTCACCAACAAGATCCGCTCGGCCGGCCTGATGCCCTCGTTCGGGACGATCGGGGACGGCTACGACAACGCAATGATGGAATCCTTCTGGTCCAGCATGCAGATCGAGCTAGTGAGCCCTAGCGGCGTTCTTTGGAGGGGCGCCCCGGGACTTCCTTGCTCTCTTCATCTCTGCCAATTGCAACTCCTAAAAGCTCAGGTGTTGCAACGACCACTAGACGCCAAGCCAGCGAAATGGCTCAATTTTCGACCATCGCTGACAGGGTAGCCGCGGGAGGACAGCAGGGAGGTACAAGGCCTTCAGCTAAGGGGGCGGTAAGCGACGATGTTGGTAATCGCAACCTGAGGACAATCAGTTCCAGGGCTTGTCACCCGCCGCGTACCCTTATCTGTCGTTAGACCGAGGTGGTGGGATCGGCATAAGGCTGTGGCATGGCGCTGCTGTCTGTGGCGAATACGGCTACGTGCCTATGTCGCCACTATTGTGACGCCTTCACGATGATCGAAAGCACGACGTACATTCCCTGCCGTAATCCATACGACGCTCCTATCCTCGGTAAGTTCATCAATAGTGGCCATATATCCAATGACTGGGCTTTCGGTGACGAAAACAGCTTGGCCGCACTGAAGCCCGGACCAGTTCTGGGCCATTCGTCGCTCTACGACTTCAACAAAATCTTTCAATGGAGTTACCTCAATTCCTTTCGGTTCTAGTGCCTTTGTATGATTGCGCATGGCGGCTCATGGACCCGTTCAGTTGGCGTGGGGGTCGGCGATGCCGATGTATTGGGTGGTGGTGTATTCGGCGATGCCTTCGGAGCCGCCTTCACGTCCGAGGCCTGATTGTTTGACGCCGCCGAAGGGTGCTGCTGCGTTGGAAATGACGCCGGCGTTGAACCCGACCATCCCGAAATCGATCTGCTCCGCCACCCGCAGGAGTCGGCTGAAGTCCCGGCTGTAGAGGTAGGAGGCCAGCCCGTACTCGGTGTTGTTGGCGAGTTTGATGGCCTCTTCTTCGGTCGTGAAGGTGGTGATGGGGGCGACGGGGCCAAAGATTTCGTGGCCCAGGATGGCTGCATCGTTGGGCACGTTGGCCAGGACGGTGGGCTGGTAGAAGTAGCCGGGCCCGTCCACGGGCGCGCCGCCGGTGACTGCGACCGCTCCGGCGCCAACCGCCGCCGTGACCAACGCATGGACGTCGTCGCGTGCGCCGGCGTCGATGAGCGGCCCCACCGTGGTCTCGGGCTCGGTGCCGCGGCCGGTGGTGAGGACTCCCATCGCGGCCGCGAACTTGCGGGTGAACTCCTGTGCTACTGATTCGTGGACGAGGAACCGGTTGGCGGCGGTGCAGGCTTCGCCCATGTTCCGCATTTTCGCGGCCATGGCCCCTTCGACTGCGGCGTCAAGGTCGGCGTCCTCGAACACGATGAACGGGGCGTTCCCGCCGAGCTCCATCGAGGTCCGCAGCACGTTCTGGGCTGCGTCGGCCATGAGGCGTTTACCGACCGGGGTGGACCCGGTGAAGGAGACCTTCCGGAGCCGGGAGTCCTTGAGCAGCGGCCCGGAGATCCCGGAGGCGGAGGCTGAGGAAACGACGTTCAGTACCCCGGCGGGCAGTCCCGCCTCCATCATGGTCTGGGCAAACAGCTGCGAAGTCAGTGGAGTCAGTTTCGCAGGCTTCAGAACCATGGTGCAGCCTGCAGCGACGGCGGGGGCTACTTTGCGGGTGGCCATGGCGAGCGGGAAGTTCCACGGGGTGATGAGCAGGCAGGGTCCGACGGGTTTGTGCTGGACGAGGACCTTGTTCTTGCCTTCGGGGGTGGTGAGGTAGCGGCCGTAGTCGCGGACGGTTTCCTCGGCGAACCAGCGCAGGAATTCGGCTCCGTAGGTGACTTCACCGCGGGCCTCGGCCAGGGGTTTGCCCATCTCCAAAGTCATGAGCAGGGCGAAGTCCTCGGCGCGTTCGGTGACCAGGTCGAAGGCGCGGCGCAGGATTTCGGATCGGGTCCGGGGTGCGGTCCGAGCCCAGGAGTCCTGGGCGGCGTCAGCGGCGTCGAGTGCGGCGATCGCATCGTCGCTTGTCGCGGAGGCGAGGATGGCGAGGACCTGTCCGGTGGCGGGGTCGTGCACGTCAAACGTGCCGCCATCGGACGCCTCCACCCAGTCACCATTGATCAACAAACCGGTCGGCACCGCTTCCAGAAGGAGCGATTCATGCTCATTTGAAACGGTGCGGGTGATATGGGGCGTGGTGGTCATAGAAATCTCCTCAAGTTCAGGGCTGGTGGTCAGTTCGCAATTAAGGATCGGGCTGGGCCATGCGGCCGTGCATGGGCGCTGCCGCCGGTGGACGCTCCGAAACGGGCCGGCAGGAAGTCTTGCATCGGGGGAATCGCTACTGCGCTGACCGCTTCACCAAAGACTTCGTCCGGGTCGAGGCGGCGGAGTTCTTCGGCGAGGCAGTCGCGGAGGCTGCGGGGCGGGAGGGAGATGCGCTGGGCGGGCTGGCCCGGTTGGGTCAGCTCGGCGACGGAGAGTCCGGGCCGGAAGAGTTGGACGTCGCCGCCGGGACGGGTGAGCCGGACTCGGCGGATTCCGGTTCCTGCTAGGTCGGCGACGATGGTCACTGGTGCGTCCAGGGTCAGGGTGAGCCACGCTGCCAGCAGGATCGTGGACGGTGAGTCCGAGGCGCCCTCCACAGCAACCGCGGTGACGGGGGAGGAGTCCACTTCGTCCAGGGCTGCGGCGAGCTGGATGCGCCAGTTGGTCAGGCGCGTCCAGGCGAGGTCGGTGTCGCCGGCTTTGTAGGTGCGGTGGATGCGTTCGAGCGCGGCCTGGGGGTCGGGTTCGTTCGCCGAGTCCGTGATCCGTCGGTGCGCGATGGCACCGATGGAGGTTTCACAGGCGTTTTCGGGGGCGCCGTGCGGCCACCAAGCGACGATCGGCGCGTCCGGGAGCAGCAACGCAGCGACCAGGGACTCGGATTCGTGCGCGAGTTGGCCATAGCCGCGCAGCACGATGACTTCCGAGGCACCTGCGTCCCCGCCGACCCGGATCTGCGCGTCCAGCCGGTCCTCGGCGTCCTTCCCCGCATCCGCCAGCACGATGATCCGGCAGGGGTGTTCCCGGCTGGCATCGTTCGCGGCCTCGATCGCTTCCTCCTCCAGCCCGGACTTGGTGACCACCACCAGGGTCAGGACCCGGCCCAGGGCGATCACCCCGCCTTGTTCGCGCAGGGCCATGAGCTTCTTGGACACCTTCGAGGTGGTGGTATCCGGCAGGTTAACGATCATGGCCTTCTCCAGGTTCGTCCGTCACGGGCCAGCAGCTCATCAGCAGAGGCCGGGCCCCAGGAGCCGGGGGCGTAGGGTTCGGGCTGTTCGGACAGTGATGCCCAGTATTCCTCGAACGGGTCAAGGATCTTCCAGGACAGCTCCACTTCCTCATGCCGCGGGAACAGCGGCGGCTCACCGAGCAGCACGTCCAGGATCAACCGCTCGTAGGCCTCCGGGGAGGACTCCGTGAACGAGTGCCCGTAACCGAAGTCCATCGTCACGTCGCGGACCTCCATCTGCGTGCCGGGAACCTTGGACCCGAACCGGATCGTCACGCCCTCATCGGGCTGGACACGGATCACCACAGCGTTCTGCCCGAAGTCGTCCTCACCGTGATCGGTGAACAGCAGGTTCGGGGCGCGCTTGAACACCACGGCGATCTCCGTGACGCGCCGGCCCAGGCGCTTGCCCGCGCGCAGGTAGAACGGCACCCCGGACCAGCGGCGGGTGTGGATGTCCACGCGCACCGCGGCATAGGTTTCCGTGGTCGAATCGGCGGGAATGCCTTCTTCCTCCAGGTAGCCCAGGACCTGCTCGCCGCCCTGCCAGCCTCCGCTGAACTGGCCCCGCGCCGAGTGCGTCGACAAATCCTCCGGAAGCTTGACCGCTGCCAGGACTTTTTCCTTCTCCGCCCTCAGGTCATCGGCGTTGAACGAGATCGGCTCCTCCATCGCGGTCAGCGCGAGCAGCTGCAACAGGTGGTTCTGGATCACGTCCCGTGCCGCGCCGACACCGTCGTAGTACCCTGCCCGGCCACCTGTCCCGATGTCCTCGGCCATGGTGATCTGGACATGGTCCACATAGTTGGCGTTCCACAACGGCTCGAACAGCTGGTTCGCGAAACGCAGCGCCAGGATGTTCTGCACCGTTTCCTTGCCCAGGTAATGGTCAATCCGGAACACCGCGTCCGGCGGGAACACCGATTCGACAATGTCATTGAGCTGCCGCGCCGATTCCAGGTCATGGCCGAACGGCTTCTCGATCACCACCCGCCGCCACTTATCCCCGTCCGCCTGCGCGAGGCCGTGCTTGGAGAGCTGACCGCAGACCTGCTCGAACGCCTTCGGCGGGATCGACAGGTAGAACGCGTGGTTGCCCCGGGTGCCCCGGACATCATCAAGTTCCTTGATCGTCTCGCCCAGACGCTCAAACGCCGCGTCGTCGTCGAACTCGCCCTGCACAAACCTGATGCCCTCGGACAGCTGGTTCCAGACCGCCTCATCAAACGGGGTGCGGGCATGGGCCTGCACCGAGGCCTTCACCTCGGCGGCGAAATCCTCCTTGTCCCACTCCCGGCGGGCGAAACCCACCAACGCGAAACTGGGCGGCAACAGGCCACGGTTGGCGAGGTCGTACACCGCGGGCGTGAGCTTCTTGCGGGCAAGGTCGCCCGTGACCCCGAAAAGTACCAACGAGGACGGACCCGCGATCCGATTCAAACGACGATCACGCGGATCACGCAACGGATTACGCCCGCGGCGCCGCAGGGCCGCGGGCGGAGCGTAGGGCAACGTATCGAGCATGGAAAGTTCCTGTTCTCAGCGCCGGAGAGTTGAGTTTCTGCAGGGGGTGGTTCCCCGTGGGTGATGCAACAGCGGCCCCACCTGTGCAGGTGGAGCCGCCGTCCCGTTGCGAGGGGGTATAAGGGTCAGCTGATGGCTGTCCGGAGTTCCTTGGCGGCCAGCGCGGGGTCGGACGCGCCGTAGATGGCTCCGCCGGCGACGGCAACGTCGGCTCCTGCGGCCTGGACGGCTGCGATGGTGCTGGCGTTCACGCCGCCTGCCACGGAGAAGGGCACCCGTGCTTCTTCTCCCGCGCGGAGGAGTCCATTCAGGTCGAAGCCGGGCTTTGCCTGCTCGTCCAAGCCCGCGTGCATTTCGACGAACTTCGCACCCAGGGCGCGGACTTCCTTGGCGCGGGTGGCCTTGTCCTCGACGCCGATCAGGTCGACGACGACGCCCTTGTTGTGTGCTTTGGCGGCCTTGACTGCGCCCGCGATGGTGGAGTCATCGGCGGAGCCGAGCACGGTGACCAGGTCGGCGCCTGCCTTGAAGGCGATGTCGGCTTCGAGTTCGCCGGCGTCCATGGTTTTCATGTCGGCGAAAACCAGCTTGTCGGGGTGGGCTTCCTTCACGGCGGTGATGGCCGAGAGCCCTTCGGCCTTGATCAGCGGGGTGCCCAGTTCGATGATGTCGACGTACTCGGCGACCTTGCCGGCCAGTTCGAGGGCGTCCTCAACGGTGAGGAGGTCGATGGCTACCTGGAGTTTCATAGTGTGGTTCTTTCTGTAGAGGACGTGCATTTGGTAAGGGACGAGCGGGTGCAAGGAAAGGGTGATTATTCGAGGTTCGCGTGCCGGAGCCAGAGCTCTTCGGCCGATACGTCAGCGGTTTCCCACAGTGACTGGAAGACCGCTTCCGTGGCCAGGAACAGTGCCTGTTCGAACAGGCTGCCGGAGTACTGGCGGGAAACGCTGGATCCGTGATCCGTCTTTTGAACGGCGGGGATGATTACCAGTGTGTCCGCCAGTACGGCGAGGGGGGACTGCGCGTTCGTGGTTAGAACGGCGACTTTCGCTCCTGCACCGGATGCTGTTTTTGCTGCCTTGACCACGCCGGATGTCGTGCCCGACCCAGATGCGACCAGCAGCAGGTCTCCAGAGGTGATCGCTGGAGTCGTTGTGTCACCGGCAACATGGACTGTCAGGCCGAGGTGCATAAGTCTCATTGCTGCCATCCGCAGAACAAGCCCGCTGCGACCTGCGCCTGCGAGGAATATCCGCGGCGCTGCTGCTACCCCGACGGCCAAGGCCGCGAGCTGTTTGGCCTCGATAGCGCCCGCGGTGTCCGCAATTTCCTGCTGAATGAGAGACACACTGCCGGCTATTTGGCTGCTGTTTATGGTTTCGGCAATTCGTGCTTCACCTTCTGTGATTACGCTCATGTCAACTCCTTCGGGTGTGTTCTGCCAGCTGTCCCCAAAGTGCCCTCGGATCCGTCTTGCCGGGTCTGGTACAGCGGGTGCAGCACATGTCGCTTGTTCTCGCTCGGCGGTACATGGGTTTGTCTTTTGCCGTCGTTCCGCACATGCGGGTACTCGGGTCATTGCTGGCGACGCGATCGGGCGCTGCCCCAGCCGGTATCAAGCAACGTGGTTCGTTTCCTGGTCATACCCTCGTGTCGCTGTCCGACTCCGAATCAGCTCACCCCTTACCGCATCCATAGGTCGAAGCTTTGGAATATGATTATGAAACCAGACTCACCTTTGGATGACAAGACCTATGACGCAATGTTTGGCGCACGCTCCCCGACTGCCCCGAAAGGTGGGGGCCAACAATCATCAGGAGGCAGACCTTTAACGTATCTCTTGTCATCCAAAGGCAAAACATGATCCAATCATGATGTTCAAAGATTTGGCCTTTGTACAGATCTCAGCCAGGACGTCCTCTTTCGTGGCCGCAGTCGGTCAAGGTGCGGCGGGGTCTCTGGCTGCGTCCGGTGCTACGGGGTCGAGGTCCCAACACGGGAGTTACTCCGAATCGGAGTGGTTTCCCACCCCGCTAGCCACCTGGGCAGCGCCGCAATACCAAGCAAAGGAGCATGCACATGAGCGGAATCGTTGTTGTAGGAGTTGACGGCAGTGCAACCGCCCGTAAGGCTGCGGAAGCAGCGAGGGACCTAGCGACAGGGATTGGTGCAATTCTTCACGTCGTCGCAGCCTTTGACGGCGACCACCCCGGACTCGGCAGCGGCAGCGGCAACTGGCTTGTGCCCGATGCTGACAGGGCCGAACAAGTTGCCCGGACGGTTGCCGATACCTTGGGCGGGGATTTCAAGATCACGTATGCTGCCGCTCCAGGCCGGCCCGCAGACGCCCTGATCCGCGAAGCAATTCGCAAGGAAGCGAGGATCATTGTCGTTGGCAATCGTAGGATGCGAGGGATCGGGCGCGTCCTAGGCAGTGTGGCCAATAGCGTGGCGCACAACGCACCGTGCGATGTCTATATCGCCAACACGTACGACGCGGACTAACACTTGCCACAGCGAACGCAACTGGGGGAAGAGGTGAGCCGGCTGTTTAGTATCCTTCCCCCCGTCTGGTTGCTTACCGGGCTGGCTATGCATCAGCGCGTGCAGGCAAAGTAAACATCTGGCGCATCACGCCCGCCGCTTGAGGGCACTTTAATATTTCCTCCACGAACCTGTGACAACGGCGTCTGCCTTGTCAGTGGGCTGGAGACCCATCTGTCCGTCAGAAGGTCAACGGGGCACCATGCCCCGGCACCCCGAATACGCTGACGCACGCACCCTGCTTCGCGGGGCAAGAAACAAGTCGATGAGCCGCCCGCGGCACCTTTCGAGAAAGAGAAACATCTAAATGACAATCGCATTTCGTGCTGCTGACCTGAACGCTAGTGACCTTGAAGAGTCGCTTCTCGCCCCGCCGAGCGCGACCCCGCTCAGTGGTGACATCACCGTTCGCAGTCGCAGAGCCTTTGAGTCTGAGGACGGGCGCATTGCCTCAGGCACGTGGGAAACCGAAACCGGCCTCTCCCGTTGGGAGTTTCTGAACAAGGGCGAAATCATTCACGTTCTGTCCGGCAAGATGAGCGTTCAGCGCGATGGGGGAGATGAAGTGCTCTTGTCTGCCGGTGACACCGCCTACTTCCCGATCGGATGGACCGGCACCTGGAACGTGCATGAGCGTCTGCGCAAGGTCTTCGTCGTCTACACCGCGTAGGACCGTCCGAGTCGGCGCGGATAAGAGAAGGCAGCAACGGGTTACCTGATCTATTCGGTCCGCGGAGCTTGCACCACACCAGTGCAGCATATCCAATGGCTGTTGGCCGACGTTCGGCCCCAGAAGGGATGTCCTAGGCCAACTCCAACGCGGCATTTCTTCAGGTTCACCTTTGCGCAAGAGGGGCCTCCTTCGGCCACAGCCGGGGGAGGCCCTTGTTTCATGCATCGGGTGATTGAGCATGGTTGCGGGGCACGGCAAGAAACTCAAACGTTTGTGATCAGCCCGAATGTGCTGGTCTACACTGCGTGCAAGCCGCTGAAAGCCGACCCTCGTTGCCCGTCCCGCGTAAACAGCGTCCGTAGAACCGCCGTTTGCTGGTTCCTCGTCCCGCACTGCCATCCGGCCGGTTGTCGATAGCACCCAACAGCAAGGAAAATTTCATGGTCCATAAAGTTCAAGCCGTCGTTGTCCGGGAGAAGAACGCCCCGGTATCGCTGGAGACCATTCTGGTGCCGGATCCGGGCCCGGGTGAGGCGCTGGTGGACATCCTGACCTGCGGTGTATGCCACACCGATCTGCACTACAAGCAGGGCGGTATCGGCGATGACTTCCCATATCTTCTGGGTCATGAGGCCACCGGTGTGGTCTCTGCTGTGGGCCCGGACGTGACATCGGTGGCGCCCGGTGACCGGGTCATCCTGAACTGGCGCGCCGTCTGCGGTGAGTGCCGTGCGTGCGCCAAGGGCCAGCCGCAGTACTGCTTCAATACGCACAACGCCACGCAGAAGATGACCCTTGAGGACGGCACCGAGCTGTCGCCCGCCCTGGGCATCGGTGCGTTCGCGGAAAAGACCCTGGTCGCTGCCGGGCAGTGCACCAAGGTGGACCCGGAGGCTGACGCTGCCGCGGTGGGCCTGCTGGGCTGCGGCATCATGGCCGGCATTGGTGCCGCGATCAACACCGGCGAGGTCAAGCGTGGCGAGTCCGTGGCAGTGATCGGCTGCGGCGGCGTGGGAATTGCCGCGATCGCGGGCGCGAAGCTCGCGGGGGCGACAACGATCATCGCCGTGGACATCGACGACAACAAGATCGGCATGGCCAAGTCCCTCGGCGCCACCCATGGGGTCAACTCCAAGCAGGAGGACGCCGTGGAAGCCATCCGGGCCCTCACCGGAGGCAACGGGGCCGACGTGGTGATTGACGCCGTCGGCCGTCCCGAAACGTACAAGCAGGCCTTCTACGCCCGCGACCTTGCCGGCCGCGTGGTCCTGGTAGGCGTCCCGACGCCGGAGATGACGCTCGAACTGCCGCTGCTGGACGTCTTTGGCCGCGGCGGATCGCTGAAGTCCTCCTGGTACGGCGACTGCCTGCCCTCCCGCGACTTCCCCATGCTCGTTTCGCACTACAAGCAGGGAAACCTCGACCTGGACGCGTTCGTATCCGAGCGCATCACCATCGACCAGGTGGAAGAGGCCTTCGAGCGGATGCACGAGGGCAAGGTGCTGCGCTCCGTCGTCGAGGTCCAGCCGGCGGGGGCGTCCGTATGAGCGTCACCATCGAGAACCTGGTCACCTCCGGCACTTTTTCGCTCGACGGCGGCACCTGGGACGTGGACAACAACGTCTGGATCGTGGGCAATGACGAGGAATGCATCATCATCGATGCGCCGCACGACGCCGCCGCGATCATCAACCAGGTCCGCAGCCGGAAGGTCAAGGCCATCCTGCTCACCCACGCGCACAATGACCACATCGGTGCCGCGCGGGAGGTGGCGGACGCCTTGGAGGCACCGATCCTGCTGAACCAGGAGGACCTGGTGCTGTGGGAGCAGGTTTACCCGGACGCCGCACCGGACCGCTACCACTCCGACGGTGACGTGTTCGAGGTTGGCGGGGCCACCCTGCGTGCGATCCACACGCCCGGCCACTCGCCGGGGTCCACCTGCTTCTACCTCGAAAGCGAAGGAACGGTCTTCACCGGGGACACCCTGTTCAACGGCGGCCCCGGTGCCACCGGCCGGTCCTACAGCGACTACCCCACCATCCTGAAGTCCATCCGCGAACGCCTGCTGACGCTCCCGGCCGAAACCGTGGTCCGCACCGGCCACGGCGAGGACACCACCATCGCCGCGGAACAGGAAACGCTGGCGAAGGTTCCGCAGTAGCGGCAGGAAACAACGCATCAAGCCAGTGAAAGGCGCGCCGGGAACATCCGGCGCGCCTTTTACGTAGCGGCAGTACCTGTGTTCGTGGTTCGGCCTCAGATGCATCTGTGGCAGGGGTCGCCGCCTTGTCGGGCGTAGTCGCTTGCACCCAGGCGAGAGTGGCTGGATTATCCGGTGAAGCAGGTAGTCCGCTGGGTCCTCATATACCGCTACTTGTGCGCGGCAGGGTTGTCGAGTTGCTGCGTGATCTCGGCGGACCGTTCCACGGTCGCGCGGGCGCCTTCGGCGACGATGCCTGGCGCGTGGCGCTGGTCAAAAACGGTGAGCGCACGGACAGTGATGCTGTTGGGTCCGGCCATGCTTTTTCGGAGGGCTGTTGCGTCGGCTCCTGGTTCTCCAAGTATGAGCCCGGCGCCGGCCACCGTTTCACGTGCCAGTACATTGGCCAGTTCCGGGTCCAGTCCCAGCTCGGTACCTGCGGCCGCCATGGCTTCGGCCAGGTAGTAGACGTAGGCAGGGCCGGAGCCGCTGATGGCTGAGACGGCGTTGAGGTGATCCTCGGGTACCTCAACGAGGGTACCCGCACCCCTAAAGACTTCTTTGGCATTCGTCAGGTCGTCGGGTGTGGAGTGGGTCCCGGCAGAGAGGGCGACGATTCCGCGGCCCAGCCTGAGAGGGGTGTTGGGCAGTGTTCGTACAACCGGCTGGGTTTTGGGCAAGGCTGCTTCCAACTGCGCCACGGTTACGGCCGCGGCTACGCTGACCACAATGGTTCCGGGGGATAGTGCTGTGCTGATCTCGCGGCACAAGTCGGCCGTGGTCGACGGTTCGACACCAAGCACAACAGTCTCGGCGCCTACGACAGCGCGCTGGTTGCTGTCCGGGCTGTTCTGTGTGGCAAGGACCTGGACGCCGGGGTAGCGTTTGGCCAGTTCGTCCGCGCGTTCTGGGCGGCGGACTGTCACAACAAGGTGAGCCGGGTCAAAACCGGTGTTCAGTAGTCCGGCCAGGATGGCTTCGTTCATGGGCCCGCAGCCGATGAAAGCAATTTGAGTGTTCATGGTCCTGTCACGGGTTGGCGTACCGCCGGAGGCGGAGTTGGTAACTGGGGCCCTCCCCGGTTGCGAGGGGTGGGGAGGGCCCCGGTGGTTCTTGGGAGCTGATTGTCCGGATCCTGGTGATCCGGACTGCAGCGGCTGTTTTGTCAGTACGCTTTGACGCGCTGTTCGACGACCAAGTGGATCAACGCGAAGGTATTATCCGTTTCGATCGCCTTGAGGGCGGCGTCAAGGGCCGCGGGAATGTCTTTGTCCTCGTCAGCACGCACACCGAAGCCGCCAAAAGCCTGCGCCATGACCGCGAAATCAGGGTTGCGGAGCTGTGTTCCTGATATCCGGCCCGGGTAGTGGCGTTCCTGATGGGTGCGGATGGTGCCGTATTCCTGATTGTCCATGACGATGATGAGGGGGGTGGCGCCGTATTGCGCCGCGGTAGCCAGCTCCTGGCCGTTCATGAGGAATTCTCCGTCTCCGGCGATGGTAACAATCCGACGGCGGGGATTTGCGAGCGATGCTGCGATAGCTGCTGGGACGGAGTAGCCCATGGAGCCGTTCCTCGCGCTAAGCATGGATGCGTAGCGCTGGGTTGGGAAATAGCGGTGCGCCCAGTTGGTGTGTTCACCAGCGCCGAAGGTGACCATGGCATCGGCGGGCAATTTGGGCACTAGGTTCGCCATGAGGGTGTCCATCCGGGCGGCCCCTGGGTGCGGGTGGGAAGAAGGGAGGGAGGCGAACGCTTTTTGCTCTCCTCGCATGCGTTCTGTCCAGGATTTCCAGTCCTCACGGTAGGGCAGTTCGATCTCGACGAGGTCGCGGACGAAGACGTCGGGTTTGGCAACGATCTGCCATGACACGGGTCCTGAACGGCCTCGGAGGGAAGGATCGATGGTGACCAGGAAGTTCTTTTTGTTCCAGTCCTGCCGGCAGACGAATCCATCCGTGATGACGTCCCCCGGGACGGTGCCGACGAAGATCAGAAGGTCGGTTTCGTCCAGCAGGTCGTAGGTGGGGCGGGGGCGTCCGTAGCCGATGGGGCCCACGTAGGAGGGTGAGTCGAAGGGGACGGTGCCCTGTGTTCGCCATTCTGCGGCCGCCGGGATGTGGTGCTTTTCCAGCCACTGGGTCAGTTGGTCGGCTGCCGCTTGAGACCAGTCATTGCCGCCAGTGACAAACAGAGGTTTGGAGGAGTTCATCAGAGCGTCGGCCAGCGCACGGCTGTCTACGGTTGTCATGCCTCCCGTTGCCACCGGGATGCTTGGGTGCAGTGTGGGATCGATCTGCTCTTGGATGATGTCCTCGGGCAGTCCTACGACTACAGGTCCCGGGCGGCCGCTTTGCGCGGCGAACATGGCCTCCGCGACAATTTCCGAGGCACGCTCGGGGTGATCCAGGACCATGACGCGTTTGGCGCCGGTGTCGAACCAGGCTTTGATATCGAATTCCTGGAATGCTTCGCGGTCGCGGTGGCCAAAAGGAATGAGACCCACGAAGAGAACCATGGGCGTTGAGTCCTGCCAGGCTGTGTGGAGCCCTACGTGCGCGTTGGCTGCGCCTGGTCCGCGGGTAACCATTGCGATGCCAGGCACCTGGTTCATTTTTCCGTCGGCTTCGGCCATGTAGGCGGCGCCGCCTTCGTGTCGGCAGACGATGGTCTCAATGGGGGAACCGTGCAGACCGTCCAGGACGTCGAGGAAGCTTTCGCCCGGGACAACGAACGTCCGTTCCACTCCATGGGCTACGAGCGAATCCACAATGACATGGCCGGCTGACTTTGTCGTTGGGGGGGTCTGTTCAAGGAGTCGGGGGTGGAAGGCCGTCGACTGCGTTGCCATCGTTTTCCTGGTCTCTTTGGTGGGGTTTCGTAAGGGGTGGTCAGGCGGAAGCCGCGGTTTCGAGCGCGACGGCGTTGACGCCGGCGGAGGCGACGGCGT
>NZ_JARFXU020000062.1:0-568 GCF_029581595.2 Arthrobacter sp. NQ7
CCCCCGGCGCCGGTGTAGAAGGCCGAAACCTGGTTCATCGTGCCGTCCTCACGTATCGGCGGAGGACCAGGGACAGGGCTCCAGCTATTGACGCTGCAATAGCTGTTATCCCCAGGGTAGATACGATATTTCCTCGTGCCACCGATATGAGCATGATGACCAGGATCGCGGTGAGATAGACCGCGAGCACCATCAGTCCGATTCCGATGATTTCGAGAGCGCGAAGCTTATTCGAGGTCATGTCAGCACACTACGCCACGCCGTGTATATGCGCTTACCCAGCCAACAAGCCGGGCAACTCTTCTGTTCCGCCTCACGGTTGGGCGGACGGAACTTCCTCCTGTCCCCTCCAACGGCATGAGGCCGGCCCTTTGCTTCGTTGCCCCGGTTGGATCAGCGGACCGAGGACGGCCTATATGGGCGATGGGAATCGTCGCCGACGTGGTTCCCGCCTCTCGGGGTCCATCCCCACTTACAAAGTGCAGAGAAGTAGGAGACGCAAGGGGCCGCGAACGAAGCCATCGCATTGCACGACGGGTTGCGGAGCGTTTGGGTGTGGCCCCGGCTC
>NZ_JARFXU020000037.1:0-29440 GCF_029581595.2 Arthrobacter sp. NQ7
AGGTCAGCGACTACACGCACAAATGGGCCGGCGGGCCCGCAGAAGCCGAGGCCATCTTCACAGCCTTGGCGACGACCGGGATCGACTACATCCACACCACCGAATACCGGGCCGACGCCCCGGCCTTCGGCGAGGAAGGCGCCTCCCTCGCCGCCCTGGCCAAGCAGCACACCGGGCTGACGGTCATTGCCAACGGCAGCCTCGACGAACCGGAAGCAGCCGCCGCCCTGATCGCTGAAGGGCACGCCGACGTCATCGCCCTGGGCAAGGCAGCACTGGCCACCCGCGACTGGCCACGCCGGGCGCGGAGCAACGACAGCCTGGATGAGCTCGACGGCAGCGTGTTCGCGCCGATCGCCGACGTCAAAGACTGGGAACTTGAAGCCACCGCCTAAAGCCCGAAGCCAGCAACTTCACAGCAGGAGGGCAACCATGACGCTCATACCGACACAGACAGCACCCGCCCTTGACCTGCCCTTGGTGGGCGGGGGAACCACCGACGATCTGAAGCTGGGCACCGGGGACGGCGGCCGGTTCAGCCTGGTCGTCTTTTACCGGGGCTTGCACTGCCCAATCTGCCGCAAGCAGCTGGCCGAGATCAACAAGCGGATCGAGGACCTGAAAGCCGCTGGCATCGGCCAGGTGGCCGCCGTCAGCATGGAAACGCTCGAACGGAGCAGCCGGGTCGTGGATCAGTGGCACCTGGCCGATCTCCCGGTCGCCTACGGCCTGGGAGAAGAAGCTGCACGGTCGTGGGGCTTGAACCTCTCACACGCGATCAAGGACGGCGAGCCGGACCTGTTCAACGAACCAGGCATCTTCATCCTCGATGAGGACGGAACGCTGTTCTGGTCCAGCACGGCCACCATGCCCTTCGGCCGGCCGTCCCTGGATGACGTGATCGCCGGGGTCCGCTACGCCCAGGAGCACGACTACCCGGCCCGCGGCGCCGCCTGATACATCACCGCAACCACGAGAAGGGCGCCTTCCGCGAACGGAGCGCCCTTCTTGTAGTTCGAAGCCCAGTGATGGTTGCCGTAGCGTAGGGGCAACAGCTATTGGGGACCGTCAGCCGTCAGACTTGCCAAAGTCAACAGCCTCTAACGGGACCCAATGAACCTCTCCACGCCTACTGTGCCTGATAATTAACGGCCCGTACGGCACGTGGCGTAGCGGTCCCATCATCGTTGAGTGACCTTGGGGGTCCAGATCATGCGACACTGTGATGGGTCCGCGGCGGTCCTTATGAACTCACTTGCTGATCAGTTCGGCCCACTGTTACATCCCGGGAATTTGCTGGACCTCGTGGACCTCGATTTCGCAGCCACCGGGCATGTCCAGATGCGGGTGGACCTTGGCGAGTTCCACGGCTTCCTCAAGGTTCTCGGCCTCGATGATGGTGTATCCGGCGACCTCGCACTGGCTCGGTGCCGTGCTTCCGCCGGTGGAAACGCGGACACCGTTGGCTAAGGGTGTTCCGAAGTCGACCAGGCCGTTGCCGACCTTACCGGCCCAGACGTTCCACTGTTCCATGACGGCTGCCATGTCCTCGGGTGCGGGTGGCGCTGCTTCTGCGGGTGTCATCGGGGCGTGGTAGATGAAAACGAACTTGGACATAATTTTCCTGCTTTCTGTGGTGCCTTTGGCGGCTAATGGAGTGAAAGTCTTTAGACAGTCAGGGTTCGGCCGGTGAACGCAATCAGGCGCTCCAGGCTGCCAGCGGTCTCCGCGACCGGCTGGGCAGCAGCGAAGCTGCCGCTGGCGCGAACCTGGTCAGAGATGGTCAGCATGGCCAACGCCTCAACATGATCGGTGACGACGTCGGAGACGACGAGTTCCTGGCCGATCGCTTTCGCGAAGTCCCAGGCGTGTACGAGCAACTCCAGATTGACGATGCCGGCCACGACGGTAGCGGGCAGTTCAGCGAATCCCATGTCGATGGCGTCGTCGACACCACGGCGGGCGAATGCCTCCAAGGTCGATTGGGCGAGTACAGCGATACGCGCTTCAGGGCTTGCCCCGGCGTCGTCGCTCACGTCCGCGCCCAGCGCGCCACCGATCTGCTTCAGTGAACCGGCTAGGTGCTCCAGCAACTCGTGGGTGGTGAAGGCCTCGCAGGGCGTGGCCTTCTCCCTATCCGCCGGAGTCAGCTTGCGCAACACGCCCAGGAGTACGGCCAGCGATGCCTCAGCAGAACTGATGTCGTCGATCGGATCCGGGGCCGCTGACCACTCGTCCGGACCTGCGCCCTCCGGGGAGGACGCTTCGGCGATGAGACGGTCCAGGTAGTGGTTCCACCCCTCGGCATGTGCAGCGGCCTGTTCGGTGGTGAGGCCATCGTGTACTAGGCGCAGCGTGGTGCCGTCGGAGTCGGGCTCGAGCGTGATCGATACGGTGGACGCGCCCGGTGCCAGGTCCACTCCGGATTCCCAGCCCCATGTGAAGACGATGCGCTTGCCAGGCTCGATCTCCTGGAACGTGCCAGCGGCGTGATGGCCCGGGGTGACGGTCCAGCGGTATTCGCCGCCGATCCGAAGGTCAACCCGGGCCGCCACCGTCTGCCAGCGGCGCAGACGCTCCGGCTCAGTGATGAGCGCAAAGGCCTCATCGGGGCCGACAGGCAGATGAATGGTCTTATCGAACGTCATGGGAGTGGTCCTTTGTCTTGAGGCGAAATATCTGAAGTGGTCGTGTGATGTTGCGCAAGCCCGGGACGCTGTGCGGCAAGGGCGGCTGCATCCGAGGCCAGCAGATCCAGTTCGTAGGTCCAGAACTGCTCGACAAGTTCACGGAGCCGGCCCATTCCCACCGGGTCGAGCCGGTAAAACCTGTTCCGTCCCTCTTTGCGGGCAGACACCAGGCCAGCCTGCTCCAGTAACAGCAGGTGCTGGGACACCGCTGAACGACTCACCATGAAATGGGCGGCCAGCTCACCTACCGCCTGTTCGTGGCTGGCGAGAAGATGCAGCAAGCGTCGCCGGTTTGGTTCCGCAGCAATCTCCAAGGCATCCCACACAAAAGATACGTTAGCCGTCACTAACGTATTGCGCAACGCCGGATGCGCATGTGCATCTCTTGGTTACCGACCACCACCTGAGCGCCGGGTGCAGGCTGACACCCGGTCGAGGCCTTTTGTGGTTCAGGACACGTTTTCACCCATCCTCGCGTGGTTCTACTTCGAAGTACTGTTGCCCCTTCCGGGGCACTAACATCACACGCGCGTGTATGAGGAGATTTTCCAAATGAATAAGACACTCCGCTTTATGGCAGTGCCAACCCTGGCCTTAGCCGCTCTTGCCCTGTCTGGTTCTCCCGCGTTGGCTCACGACGGGTCTTATCAGTCCACCTTGAAGCAGCTCAACGGCAGTTCAGGGTCGGGCACCGTCACCCTTGACGTGACGGGTAACCATGCCCATGTGGTCCTGAAGGTTTCGGGCATGCCTGCGACCTTTATGGACGCCCCGTACCCGCACGTTCAGCACATTCATGGCGGCGCCAAGGGCGTCTGCCCGGACCCCTCCGCCGATAAGGACGGCGACCAGGTTATCTCCACCACCGAAGGCGCACCGTCCTATGGCGGCATCGTCACCACATTGTCCACCAGCGGCGATACCAGCCCCGCGGCGGGTCTTGACTTGAAGGTCGGCGGACAGGGCGCCTCCTACACCGTGGACCGCACGTTCGAACTCAGTGCCGAAACTCATGCAGCCCTCGAAGCGGGCACGGCTGTGGTTGTTGTGCACGGTCTTGACCCCGCCACCCTCAGTGCGGCAGGGCAGGCCGCCAAGAGCGACCTCGCACCCACGCTTCCCCTCGCCGCCACCTCACCCGCGCTGTGCGGAACCCTGACCGCCGGCCAAATGAAGATGCCTGCAGGCGGCGCCGCGACCGGCGTTGCCACCCAATCCGGCACCGACACCGGAGCCCTCGCCATCGGTTCCGGCCTGGCCCTGATCGCCCTCGCCGGTGGAGCCTACGCCGTCCGCCGCCGCAACGCAGCAGCCTAAGCCAAAGCTGAACGGATCACCACTGTGACACCCAAGAATCCCGGCCACCGCGGAGGTTTCCGGGCCCCCACGGCGGCCGGGATTCTGCTCCTGCTCACCCTGGCCGGCTGCGCCACCGGCACCACCGCCGCTCCCGGCGCCGGAGCGCCACCTTCGTCCTCCGTCATATCACCGGCGGCCACTGCCCCCGCACCGTCCAGCGCTACCGCAGCTCAAACCTCCACTGCGGCTGCCACACCGCCAGCTGAAGCAGTGGCACCGCCCGCCCAGCAACTACCGGCGGTGCTGGGAGCTTCGGCTCCGGTCACCCTGAGCATTCCCTCAATCGGTGTCCGGACCGACCTGCTCCACCTGGGACTGGAAGAAAACGGCTCCCTGCAAGTACCGGAAGACACCGGCAACGGCGCACCAGCCGGCTGGTACAGCGGCTCACCGGCCCCCGGCGAACGCGGACCCTCGGTGGTGCTGGGCCACGTCAACGCCCTGGGCGGCCACAAGGGCGTGTTCGCGGACCTCCGCAAGCTCGCCCCCGGGGCCGAGATCAACCTGTCCCGGGCCGACGGCAGCACTGCCATTTTCACCGTTGACCACGGCGCCCTCTACCCCAAAAACGAGTTCCCCACCCTGGAGGTCTACGGCAACACCCCTGGAGCCGAACTCCGCCTGATCACCTGCGACGGCTACGACCCCGCCACGGGGCTCTTCGACGACAACTACGTCATCTACGCCAAACTCAAAGCCTGACCGGCCGCGCACCCACGAGGGGCAGGCAGAACTGGACGAGCCATGAAACACCACAAGCCCTTACTGGCCCCCGTGGCCTTGTGCGCCCTGCTGCTCACAGGCTGTGCAACAGCGGCCGGATCTGTCACCGCACCAACTGACATCTCGCCGGCGGTGCCCTTGCCAACCACGCCACCTGGTGCAAGCCACACAAGCGGACACCACAGCCAGACATCACCGTCACAGGGCAACACACCGGATGAGCCCAGCGCTGCTGCTCTGATGGTCTGCGGAGACCAGCCGAAGGAGAGACTGCGGTCCATCCTGGATTTGGACTCGGACCCCCACACGATCAATCACTGGGCCGACAGCATCTTCACCTGCACCTACCACCTGACCGAGGGAGCCCTGGTCATCTCGGTCCAGGAAGCCACGGACCAAGCATCAGCACGCAAATACTTTGACGCGATGCAAGCCCTGGCAAAGGACGCCAAACCCATCAATGGACTGGCAAACCTCGGTTTCCCAGCCTACGAAACGGCCGAGGGCTCCGCCGTGTTCCAAAAAGACGCCTTCGTACTGAAAGTAGACGCCAGCCACCTGACCAGCCCCCTTGGTCCAGAGAAAATCACCAGGAACGCCCTGGCCTACCAGCTCTCCACCACCATCCTCGCCTGCTGGATCGAACACCCCTAATGTTCGCCCGTCACGACTCCCTTTGAATTTGTGGCTCATGGTATGAGTACCGCCCTCGGGACAAACCTAGTATCCGACCCAACCAAACTCTCCGGTAGGGCAGGGAGGTCAGTTCTCAGACTTAAGTCCCTTGGTACCTCAACGGGAACCCAGCACCGTTCAGCTTGTCTCGAAACCCTAGCAATATGAGCCAGTTGGGCAACCAGGGTCGACATTTAGCGATCACAGAACACCGCCATTTACCGCCGAAAGTCACATTTCGACTTTTTGGGAGGCTTGCCGAATACAGGTCAGAAACGGTCGTTATTGACTTTGCTCTTGAGCTGGCTGTCATTTTGAGAAGTCGCCTGGCCGAATGTCCAAAGCCGTCTGCACGGCCAGGCCCCGTGCAGCCACAGGCCGTCTCGTATCGCTAGTGAATCTCTGCTGCCGGCACATCCTGACGAGCTAGGGCCGTGAACGCAGTGCGGCCTGCAGGTCCTCCTGTGATGGCATCCCCACTAACCCGGTGGCGCCTGTGTAGACCCTGCAGGTCAGTGCCGGCGCTGCCGCAGCTGGGAACAGGTCCCGGCCGTCAGCGATGAAGGAGGGCGAACCGTGGAAGGACAGCGCCCTGGCTTGTTCCTCAGACTCCAGTTGCACAACGCGTATGTGTCCGGCGACGTTTTCGGCCGCCAGTGCCTGCCGGAACAGTTCCAGAGCCGGTGCACTGTTAGGGCAACCGGCGATAATCCTCAGCTCGTAGTCCATGGTTTGTCCAGTATTTCAGCAAAAGCTTCGCACGCTGTGGGTTCCGCATCTATGTTGGGGGGGGTTATACGGTGGCGCCATGGAGGGACTTGATGCTCTGGGCGTGAACGATCGCAACATTCTGGCCAAGCTTCGATCCGGTCGAGGAGGCATAAAGCATCTCGTTACCATCGCGAAGCTCTTCCGCGGCGGTGGAATGCCCTGGCTGCGGGCGGCCCGCGATGGTCTTGCTGCTATCAGCAGTTGCGGTAGGCGCAGCTGGCCTGTCCACCGGTGTGCTGGAGATTCTGCGGCGGAACGGCCGACACGGCATCTTTGCGCGCCCGCCTTGATCTTGCAGATGATGGTCTGCATGAGCCGTGGTTGAGGGTGTTGCAGGCGCATGGTTTTGTCCGCGGCACATCGAGCGGCTGGTCGCTGTCCCGGCGTGGAGAGCAGTTGCTGGACGATGAGGTCGTTCGGGCCGCGTACGACGGTTTTTCTGGCTTCCATACTGAGCTTTTCCGCGAGCTCCCAGCGCAGCTGCGCGGAGGTCCGGCGCGCCAGGACATCGCCGAACATGGGGAAACGATCGCACAACTCACGCGGTCCATGGAACCGGTCCTGCACGAAGTGTTGGCCACCGTCGTGCAGGAAGTGCGCCCGGCCCGAATCCTGGACGTGGGCTGCGGAGCCGGGATGAATCTGGCCGCCATGCTCGCCGCAGCTCCCGAAGCCGAAGGAACCGGCATCGAAATCGACGATGCCGTGTCCGACCTGGCCGAACGGCTCCTCGAGCAACGGGGCCTGACAAGAAGGGCTCAGTTTGAAATGGAACGGAGAAGGGGTGTGGAACCATGTCCGCTCCAGCTCGGACCTTTATCCGGGGGATCGGGTGGAAGCGCATCACGATAACCTCGTCCTCTACCGCGGCAAGGTACTTGCTACGGTTCCTGAACTTGATCTTGTATGGATCCTGGATAGCAGAACATGTACGCGTCAACTATTAGACTTGGAACAGTTGCGGGTTCTTCGATTTCCGCTCCATGCATTCCCCGGATTCACCGGAGCGGAAGACGACCTTCCTCCCGTCCGCCTCCCATGACGAAAATGAGAGAGGCCACAGCCCTCATCAACGCCAGGGCCACCGCCGTTTGGGATGTCCTTACCGACACCAGCAACGTCGCGGTATGGGCATCAGGCATCAGCGCCATCGACGGGGAGATCCGGGACGGCGCATGGATCCGAATCACGACTCATGGCAGCTCGAAAAGGATTCGCCTGCGGGTCCAGCAACTTCCGGATCACGTGATGCACTGGCGCGGAGGGCGACCTTTGGGCCTGCTGCGCCGCACCCTCACAGTTACCCTCACCCCGAACGAGGAGCTGACCCGGCTCCGGGTCGTGCACGAGCTGACTGGCCCTCTTCGTTTCCTTGCAGGAATGATCTTGCCCGCATCTGATGCTGCCCTTCAAGCGTTCGCCGATGCGGTCAAAGCCCGGGCTGAGTTACTGGACCGACACAGCTGAACTTCCCTCCCAGGCGATGCCTGGTCATGTCGGCTGCAGGTTCGCCAGAAGGGCCGCCGCACGGTCCAGCGCATCAGGGGCCAGGGAGAAGTATGCCCAAGTGCCGCGTTTCTCGCGTTGCAGGAGGCCGGCCTCGACCAGGATCTTAAGGTGGTGGGATACGGTTGGCTGGCTCAGATCCAGCGGCTCTGTGAGGTCGCAGACGCAGGTCGCGCCGGAAGACGCGGATTTGATGATGAACAGGAGCCGGAGCCGGTTCGGATCGGCCAGTGCTTTGAAGACGAGGGCCTGTTGCTTGGCTTCCTCGGCGCCCAGCGCCGGTGCCCCGGCCGGCGCACAGCAGGCTTCATCAGCAGCGGGCTCGAGAGTGGGCAGCAGGTTCATGTACCCATTATGCGTCAATATTGACAATCATCAATGAAGACTGGTCGAGCCCCCGGCATGCCCGGTTCAGGGATGTGTCTTTCCTGCCTCGTGCGGGAGAACGACGTCGTCGGCGGCCTGGCCTGCGGCCGGGAACAGGGCGAGCAGAAGACCCAGGCCAACTGCCGCACCGACGATTTGGGCGAGGACAAACGCGGGCACGGAGGGCGGAGCGATGCCGGCAAAGGTATCACTGAAAATACGTCCGATGGTCACGGCGGGGTTGGCGAACGAGGTGGAGGACGTGAACCAGTAGGCGGCCCCGATGTAGGCGCCCACGGCCGGGGCGGCAAGAGCTCCCCGCTTCGTTGCGGCAAGGGCGAAGATCAGCAGGATGAGGCCCGCGGTTGCGACGACCTCGCCAAGCAGGTGCCCACCGCTGGCACGGCCCTTGCCGGAGATGGACGTTCCAATGTCAAACATTGCGTTGGCGACCACGCTGCCGCTGATGGCGCCGACCGTCTGTGCGGCCACGTAGCTGCCCAGCTCGGGCAGGGTCAGTCCGGTGCCGGAGCGGCGCCCCAGGATCCAGTCCACGAGGGAGACTACGGGGTTGAAGTGCGCGCCGCTGACGGGCCCGAACACGAGGATCAGGACGGTCAGCCCCAGCACGGTGGCGGTGCTGTTTTGCAGCAACTGGAGTCCGACGTCGTTCGGGGAGAGTTGCTGGGCCATAATCCCGGAGCCGACAACGATCATCACGAGCAGGCTGGTGCCAAGGAATTCCGCGAGACTGCGGCGCCACAGCGGCGGCTGGGAAGAAGTCATGCACCAAGCTTGACCCACGAAAGTAACTCAGTCAAAATTGAGTCAATGAACACTGAACCAGATCCGAAGATCCTGGAGCGGGTCGCCAGGCACGCCGCCCTCGCCGATCCAGCCCGCCTGCGCATCGTTGACCTGCTCACCCTTGGGGACTTCGCCCCGAAGGAGCTGCAGGCCGAACTGGGGATGCCATCGAATCTGCTGGCCCATCATCTGCGCACCCTGGAAGACGCCGGAATGCTTACCCGCCACCGTTCCGAAGCGGACCGGCGCCGCAGTTATATCCGCCTCGCTCCCGGGGGCCTGGAAGGACTCACTCCCGGAGCCGAGCACGCCGCTCGGCGCGTGGTGTTCGTCTGCACCCGCAACAGCGCACGCTCCCAGCTCGCCGTGGCCCTCTGGCACCAGTTCAGCGCTATCCCGTCTGCGTCAGCCGGAACGCACCCGGCGGAGAACATCGCCCCGGGCGCCGTGGATGTCGCCCGCCGGCATGGACTGGACCTCGCAGGCCTCTCGCCGCGCAGCCTCGACCAGGTCGCAGCCGAAGGGGACTTCATCGTCACCGTCTGCGACAACGCCCACGAAGAGTTGGGAAGCCCCGGCAGCATCCACTGGTCCGTGCCCGACCCGGTCAGGGTGAACACGGCAGAGGCTTTTGAGTACGCCTACACCGACCTCTCCCGCCGCGTCAGCGACCTCGCACCCCGACTGCGCGCGGCCTAGCCGCCACCGTTCCCCCTACTGCCGTGGGATCTGGAGGGTACGCACTGAAGCCCCAACTAAATATTGACAACCATCAATCTATAGCCGGATACTCCTTACATCGATCAACATCAATATATGTGGCGATGCAGGTTGTGCCGGCGTTGAACCATCCCGATTCACCCGACCCATATCTGACCAGGAGAAGACCATGACCACCGAAACCGCCAAGAAGCCATCCGTGCTGTTCGTCTGTGTCCACAATGCCGGCCGCTCCCAAATGGCCGCCGCCTTCCTCACCACGCATGGCAAAGGCCAGATCGAGGTCCGCTCCGCCGGGTCCCAGCCCGCTGACAAGATCAACCCCGCCGCCGTGGAAGCCATGGCGGAGCTCGGCATCGACATGTCCGCCGAGGTTCCCAAGGTCCTCACCACCGAAGCCGTGAAGGAGTCCGACGTGGTGATCACCATGGGCTGCGGTGACGAATGCCCGTACTTCCCCGGCAAGCGCTACGAGGACTGGGTCTTGGAAGACCCGGCCGGCAAGGGCGTCGAATCCGTCCGCCCTATTCGTGACCAGATCAAGACCCGCATCGAGGGCCTGATCGAATCCCTCATCCCCGCTGCCAAGTAGCCGGTACCGGACAACCAGGAGAGACATCGTGAGCAGCAATAACAAGACCCAGGCCCCGGCCAAGGCCGAACAGTTGATCATCGTTGGCTCCGGCCCTGCCGGCTACACCGCGGCCATCTACGCCGCCCGCGCGGGCCTGAACCCTTTGGTCCTGGCAGGGTCCGTCACCGCCGGCGGTGCGCTGATGAACACCACCGAGGTGGAAAACTTTCCCGGCTTCCCGGGCGGCATCCAGGGTCCCGAGTTGATGGACGGGCTGCAGCAGCAGGCCGAGAAGTTCGGAGCCAAGGTAGTGTTCGACGACGCCACCTCGGTTGACCTCAAGGGTTCCGTAAAGCGCGTGGTCACCGGCGGCGGGGAGACTTACGAGGCGCCGGCGGTCATCCTGGCCACAGGCTCGGCGTACAAGGAACTCGGGCTGCCGGAGGAGAAGAAGTTCAGCGGCCACGGTGTTTCCTGGTGCGCCACCTGCGACGGGTTCTTCTTCCGGGACCAGGACATCATTGTGGTGGGCGGCGGTGACTCCGCGATGGAGGAGGCAACCTTCCTGACCCGCTTTGGAAAGTCCGTGACCGTGGTGGTCCGCAAGGGTGAACTGCGCGCCTCCCGGATCATGGCCCAGCGCGCCAAGGACAACCCCAAGATCTCCTTCGCCTGGAACTCGGCAGTGACGGCCATCCACGGTGACGGGAAGGTCACGGGGGTCACCCTGACCGACACCCGCACCGGTGAAACCAGGCACCAGGGCGCCACCGGCATCTTCGTGGCCATCGGGCACCTGCCGCGCACGGAACTGGTGGCCGGCCAGGTGGATTTGGACGACGAAGGCTACATCAAGGTCGATGCGCCCACCACGTGCACCAACCTGCCCGGTGTTTTTGCCTGCGGCGACGCCGTGGACCACCGCTACCGCCAGGCCATCACCGCCGCGGGTACCGGCTGTGCCGCAGCGCTGGACGCCGAGCGCTTCCTGGCAGCACTGGAAGACGCCCCCAGCATCGCTACCGCCCTGGTCGAAGAACCCATCCACGCCTGAAACCCGGGACGGGAAAGGAGGTGAGCTCACTGATGACCACCGGATGCTGCGGCGACTCTGGCTGCTGCGGTGACGATCAGGACTGCTGCTGACCACCTCCTGCCGCCGGCCCTTGAACACTACGGGCCGGCGGCGCCCAAACCCCCAGTCAGACCGATGAAAGAGGACAGCATGGATTCGACAAAGAACCTTCCCGTCGCCGTGATAGGCGCCGGCCCCGTGGGCCTGGCCGCCGCAGCGCACTTGTTGGAGCGCGGCCTGGAGCCACTGATCTTTGAAGCAGGCCCCGCCGCGGGTTCCGCGATTGAACAGTGGCGCCACATCCGGCTGTTCTCACCCTGGCGGTACAACCTCGACGCCGCTGCCGTCCGCCTCCTTGAGGGCACGGGCTGGACCTCCCCACGCCCGACAGCACTCCCGTACGGCGGGGAACTCATCGACAACTACCTCACACCCCTGGCGGCGCTGCCGCAGATCGCGTCCCGTCTGCAGACCGGTGCCCGTGTGGTGGCCGTAACGAGGCAGGGGCTGGACAAGACCCATGTGAAGAACCGGGACACCACCCCCTTCACGGTCCGTATCGAACACGCGGACGGCGAAACACGCGACCACACCGTTGCCGCGGTCATTGACGCCTCCGGCACCTGGTCCCGCCGCAACCCGCTGGGAACCTCCGGGCTTCCGGACATCGGCGAAGACACCGCGGCCGGGAGGATCTCCGCACCGCTTCCCGACGTCACCGGCCGGGACCGGTCAGAGTTCGCAGGCCAGCGCGTCCTGGTGGTCGGTGCCGGCCATTCCGCGGCCAACACCCTGATCAGCCTGGCCGACCTGACCAAAGACGAACCGGACACCCGGATCCTCTGGGCTATCCGTGGCGCCTCGGCGGCAAAAGTCTATGGCGGCGGCGACGCGGACGGCCTCCCGGCCAGGGGCCAGCTCGGCGGCCGCGTGCGCCGCCTGGTGGAGGCGGGAAAGATCGAGCTGCACACCGGCTTCGGGATCGCCTCCCTCAAGGCCCTGGAATCCGGCGTGACCGTCGAATCCGTGGACGGCCGCACCTTGGAAGCGGACATCGTGGTGCCCTGCACCGGTTTCCGGCCCGACCTGGACATCCTTCGCGAACTCCGCCTCAACCTGGACCCTGCCGTCGAAGCGCCCGTGGAGCTCGGCCCGCTGATCGACCCCGAATTCCACTCCTGCGGCACAGTGCCCCCGCACGGCGCCAAGCTGCTGGCCCACCCGGAGAAAGACTTCTACATCGTAGGCATGAAGTCCTACGGCCGGGCCCCGACCTTCCTGCTCGCCACCGGTTACGAACAGGTCCGCTCGGTCGTCGCCGCACTCGCCGGAGACCGCGAGGCCGCCGACACCGTCCACCTCGAACTCCCGGAAACCGGGGTCTGCTCCACCGACTCCGGCACCAGCTGCGATGTCCCCGCAGCATCGGCAGCCAAGGCCTCCGCCACGGCTGAGTCCGGGTGCTGCGCCACGCCCGAGCCGGTACTGGTCGGCTTCCCGACCGGGCTTGCCCACGGCCGCTCCGGTACCAACGACTCATAAGCCAGTCACCAAACCATCCCTGGAGAGCTGTCATGAATGAACACCGCGACACCAGCCTTGGGCTGAAGGACAACACCGAACTCCTGCACCGCATCAGTGAAAGGCTCGCAGACAGGTTCGCAGGCGTATTTGCGGCCGAGACCGTGGAACGGTACGTCTTTGAGTCCTACACGGCGCTGGCACGCACCGCGACAATCAGTGCCTACCTGCCTGCCACCACCGAACACTTCGCCAATGACCGGCTGAACGCGCTTGCCAAGTCCAAGGGCGCGATCACGTCCGAGGTCCCCGAGGTCCTGTTCGTGTGCGTACAGAACGCCGGCCGCTCCCAAATGGCCGCAGCACTGCTTACCGTCGAAGCCAAGGGCAGCATCCGTGTCCGCTCGGCCGGATCGCTCCCGGCGGCGGAACTGGACCCGAACGTCGTAACAGTCATGTCCGAAATGGGCCTGGACCTGGCACAGAACTATCCCAAACCCCTCACTGACGACGTCGTCCGCGCCTCGGACGTGGTCATCACCATGGGATGCGGGGACTCCTGCCCCATCTATCCCGGCAAACGCTACGAGGACTGGGATCTTCCGGACCCGGCAGACCAGTCCCTGGACACAGTCCGTCAGATCCGCGATCAGATCCATGACCGGGTCAAGACCCTGGTCACCTCTCTCACAAAGGAAACAACGCACTCATGACGCAGGAAACACCCGACACGCAGAAGACCCCGGCTGTGCTGTTCGTCTGCAGCAAGAACGGCGGTAAATCCCAGCTTGCCGCCGGCCTGATGAAGCAGATCGCCGCCGGGGACATCACCGTCTATTCCGCCGGCACCAAACCCGGGACATCGCTGAACCCGCAGGCCGTGGAGTCCCTGACCGAGCTCGGCATCGACATCACCGGCGAACACCCCAAGCCCGTCACCGACGAGGTCCTGGAAGCCGTGGACGCCGTCATCGTCCTGGGCACCGAAGCACAGCTCAAACCACACGAGGGTACCCGCTTCGAGGTCTGGGAAACCGATGAACCCTCCGAGCGCGGCATCGAAGGCATGGAGCGGATGCGCCTGGTCCGGGACGACATCAAGGCCCGCGTCCAGAAGCTGCACGCGGAGCTCACCGGGAAGTAGCCATGCCCGCCCCTGCGGTATCCCGGCCCCTGGTCGCCGAAGGTGCACCCCGCGGCGGCCTCACCGCGCTGTGCATCACCCAAACCACCGCATGGGGCGCGCTCTACTACGCGCTGCTCACCGCAGTCCATCCCATCAGCGACGACACCGGCTGGGACCCGGCCACGATCACCGCGGCCTTTTCCGCCGGACTCGTGGTGTCCGCCGTCGTTGGGATCGCCGTCGGCCGGACCCTGGACCGCACCGGCCCCCGCGCCCTGATGATCGGCGGATCCCTCATCGGAGTCGCCGCCCTGGTGATGGTCAGTGCCGCCCCGAACCTGCCCGTGTTCGCCGCCGCCTGGCTGATCGCCGGAGCCGCCCAGGCCGCGGTGCTGTACCAGCCTGCGTTCACCGTGATCAGCCGCTGGTACGGACCGGCCCGGGTGAAGCCGCTGACCATCCTGACCCTCGTGGCAGGATTCGCGTCCACCATCTTCGCCCCGCTCACAGCGGCCCTTTGCTCCGCGATCGGGTGGCGGGGAGCCTTCCTGGTCCTCGCCGGCCTGCTCGGCGCGGTGACCGTGCCACTGCACGCCCGCTACCTCAACCGGTCCTGGCAGCATGCCCGGTCTGATACTCAGATGATCGAGGACACCGCACAGGTGCGCCTCGTCAGCCGCAGTAAAGAATTCCTGGCGCTGCAGGCCCTCATGGTCCTGCTATGCCTCGGCCTATATACCGTGACGCTGAACATCATCCCCCTGCTCATGGAAAAAGGATCCAACTACACCCTGGCGGCCCTCGGCCTCGGACTCGTCGGCGCAGGACAAGTCGCCGGCCGGCTGCTGTTCGCCGCCCTGCCCGCCAAGAAACGCATCATTCTGGTCACAGGCACCGCGACAGCAGTGCTCCTCTTGCTCGCACTCCTGCCCGGACCGGTGCCGCTGTTGATCAGCGCAGGGATGATCGCCGGAGCTGTCCGCGGCTGCCAGACGCTGCTGCAAGCCACAATCGTTGCGGACCGGTGGGGAACAAGCGGTCTCGGCACACTCCAAGGAATCTTCGCCGCACCCCTCACTGTCGTCACAGCCCTCGCCCCAGCCGCAGGACCGGCGCTTGCCACCTGGTTCGGTTCCTTCACTGCCATGGCCTACGCAATGGCAGCCGCAACCGGAACTGCCCTGCTCATCACAACCGCCCATCATTTGCGAGGTTTCCATGCCCAATAACGAACGGCTCGACGGGACAATCGTCCTCGGCGTGGAGTGGAACTTCTCCGAACACCTGATCCGGACAGCTGCCCACCTGGCCGCTTCCCTTAAAGCACACCTCATCTGCGCCTTCGTCGACCCCGCCAGCTACCTGACGGAATGGGCGCCCGAGAACCAGCGGACAGCTCTTTCCCTGGACCCCAGCACCAACGAAGAAGCCGAATTCCCATCAAGCCAGCTACAACAGAGGCTCCACGACATTCTTGGACAGCCCGGGCAAACCTGGTCCTTCCGGGTGCTCAACGGCGATCCTTCCAAGGCACTCACACGCCTCGCCGAAAACACCGGCGCAGCGCTGCTTGTAGTCGGGCCCGGTCGCCAAGGTTCCCTGGCACGGCTAGGCCGCGCCCTCGAAGGATCCGTCACCGCTACCCTGATCCAGCAGCAGCACCGACCCGTCCTAGTCATCCCAGAGCCAGCTAACCAGCCCAGGACAGGACAATCGCGACGAAGCAAGAGATCTGCCTGACCGCCCGATCTAACGATCCCCGTCCGAACTCCCTATCTCAAAACCTATCTGCCTCGAATCCCAATCGTCCGAAACGGATGCTGCACCAGGAATCTCCACTAGATACATCGGTCCTGCCCGTATTGACCGAAAGGATTTACAGACAGGTTGCTGCCTTAGGCAGCTTCTTCACCATGGGTACAACATCCAGGCGTCCGGTGAAGCTCAGGCATCCGTGTTTCAGAAACGACTCTGCCCGCTCAACACGACGGCCATCCTTGAGGGTCCCCTGGAGGACGACATGGCATCCGGGGAATTGGCGCCCCAACGCCCACAAGCCTTTATGGAACGCAAGCAAAGCTGAGACCACTATTCTCTTTTACCGGCGCCACACCGGGCAAGCTTCGTCATGTATCGTTAACGATATTCATTCTCAATAAAGCAAAGGCAGGATACCGATATGCGATACCAAAGTCACCGCCACAGGCCGCCCCTGGGGCCTCTCACGGCGGCCGGAGCGGCATTAGTGCTGCTGGCCGGATGCAGTTCCAACAGCGCGGGACAGGCACCCATATCCCCAGCAACGGTGGAGGTGACCACCTCGACCGATGTCTACGCCGACATCGCCCAAACCATCGGCGGGGGCAGAATTCACGTCACCCCCATCATCCACAGCGTTTCGCAAGACCCTCACTCCTACGAGGCCACGGCACAGGACAAGCTTGCTGTCTCCAAGGCCAGGGTCCTAATCGAGAACGGTGGCGGATACGACAATTTCTTCAAAACTCTCGTTGCGGACAACAGGGCAGGCGATCAACGGCTCATCAACGTCACCGAACTCTCGGGGCTTGCACCCCAGGCCGGAACTGCCAGCCCGGGTGCCCCCGCAGGGACGCACGAACTCAACGAACACCTTTGGTACAACTTTCAGGCCATGACCGCGACCGCGGACGCGATCACCCAGGAACTATCCCGGGTAGACCCGGCCGGCTCCTCGACGTTCGCTGCCAACGCTGACCGGTTCAAAGCTGGACTAGGCAAGCTCAAGGACCGCACCGCCGAGCTGAAAGCGAGCCACGAGGGTGACCCCGTAGCCATCACTGAACCGGTCCCTCTCTACCTGCTCGAGGCAGCCGGCCTGGTCAACAAAACCCCGGAAGACTTCAGCAACGCCATCGAAGACGGTCACGACGTCCCCGTCCCTGTTCAGCAGCAAACCCTGGACCTCATCTCGGGCAAAGCCGTCAAGATGCTCGCCTACAACGAACAAACCGAGGGCCCGCAAACCAAGAAACTCAAGGACGCCGCAGCTGCCGCCGGGGTGCCTGTAGTGGACTTCACCGAAACCCTCCCCGAGGGCAAGAACTATCTCCAATGGATGGGCGACAACGTCGAGCACCTCGAACAGGCCCTGCAACCCTAGATCAAAACTACCGCCCAAGCTGTACGGCAGCCCCGGACAGAGGGACTGCCCCGGCTTTTGTTGACTCGGGGTCTTAGGCCGCTGTGAGCGCGGTCCGGTTGATTGTTTCATATTCGATGGGCGTGAGTTTGCCCAGCCGTCTTTGCTTCGACGGCGGTGGTAGGTTATTTCGATGCAGGTTGTGATGGCAAGCCGGAGGTCCTGTCTGGTGAGCCAGCGTTGGCGATCCAGGACGTTCTTCTGCAGCAGCGAGAAGAACGATTCCACCGCGGCGTTGTCCGCGCACGCTCCGACGCTGCCCATCGATCCGGTGAGCCCGTGGTGACGGAGCGCTTCGACGAACCGGCGTGACGGGAACTGGGACCCGCGATCGGATTGCACGACGGTCCCTGCCGGGCGGCGGGCCCGGACTGTGTTCTCCAGCGCGGTGACGGCCAGCGAGGACTTCATACGTGAGTCCATCGAGTAGCCAACGATCCTTCCGGAGTAGAGGTCCTTCACCGCGCAGAGGTAGAGCTTGCCCTCTACAGTGGGGTGCTCGGTGATGTCCGTTAGCCACAGTTCGTTCGGTGCCGCGGCGGTGAAGTCCCGCTCCACCATGTCGTCGTGGACTGGCGGGCCGGGTTTCCGGTTCAGGCCACGCTTCTTTGAGAATGTCGACCAGATGCCGTGGTCTCTGCATAGGCGCTGGACCCTGCCCTCTCCCGTCAGGACGCCTTTCTCTTGGAGTTCGTCGGCGATGATCCTGTATACGAATGCCGGATCATCTTCATGGATATCCGGGGCGGCGTTGACCAGGTGCGCATTGATCCTCGATCCAGTCCCGTTCAGTCACCGGTCTGCTCTTCCATCGGTAATAGCCTTGCTTGCTGAATCCCAACACCCTGCAGGTCATCGCCACGGGAACACCGTCAGCGGCAAGATCTGTGACCAGCGGGTAGATCATTTTGGGTTGATGTCCCTGGCCATATAGGCAGCCGCTCGGCGGAGAATCTCGTTCTCCTGCTCCAGCAGTTCCCGAAACTGGCTGTTCGCCGAGCGCAGTGAAGACAGCATCTGGTGTTTCTTCAGCCAGGCTTTGACGTGTCCGGGACCGGCTGCCTTCAAGGCGATCGGTGTCGGATAGCCCGTGAGTAGGTCCGCCACGGCAGGGCGATCGAGATGCGGGCCGAGTCCCCGTTCGAAGGCCGGGTGGATCTGGGTGAGCAGCGCGCGGATCCGGTTCGAGACAGCGGTGATCTCGCCGGCGAGGTCGTCGTCGAAGCCGCAGAACACGCCAAGCTCGGCCAGCGTCTCATCGTCCAAGGCAATCGTCGGCAGCGTGTGGGGGCGTACTCCTGGCGGCATCGGCGATGATGGCCGCGTCTCCAGCGTCGGTTTTGGCCTGTCCGGGGTGCAGGTCCGCGATCCTGCGCATGCCTAGGCCCGGCAGGTAGCCGACCGCTGCGCCGGCGGCCTGGGCGACCGCGACAGGCAGTGCGCCGATAGTGGCCGGCTGATCCACGACGAGCAGGGTTTTCCCGTGTCCGGACACGGAATCCAGGATTTCCCGCAGTCGGGCTTCGTCGTTGGGCAGCGCCTTGTCGAAGAGCTTCTTTCCGGCACGATGTAGTGCCACCGCATGATGGCCGGACTTCCCCACGTCGAGACCGATGAACACGTCATGTCCTGCTGATCCAGAATCACCGCCATACCAGCTCCCTTGTTCAGACGTCACAGATCTTGCTGGCTGGTCACGGCGGCAGGCGTCGGCATCCACGTTACGAAGGACCCGTCCTCGTGCCTCTATCAGCGATCACGTGCCGCCGAGCCGGTCGCGGTGACAACACCCCCGGATCATGAACGACTGGGGGCAGAAACCATGCCGGGACCGACCGGCCAACACACCCTCATCCTCCGACAGGAACCGGGCTACGAAAAAGGTAACGGGGCTGGTTTCGTCGGCCCAGGAACCTATGCATGTCCTTTCTGCAGCGTTGACCTTTCGGATGGGCTTCAGGACCCCGTTCTGCCTCTTCTGCCTGTTGTGAGGCGAACACAGAAGTGTGTCCCGGGCTACCGCGGGGCGTCCACGCAGATCCTCGTAGTCTCGTCCAGGTGCATGTGCCAGTAACGGCGTGGAGGGTTGGCCGCAAAGTCCGAGTTTGTGAACAACAGGCGCCCAGCGTTCGATGCGCCCGCTGTCCGCAGCGTCCCTTACGGCGTAGCGCCTGTCACAGTGCTGGGCGCACGATGATGGCGGAGCCGCACTGGTTAGTGGCCGTGCCCGAGCTTGATGCTGCCGTGGCCGTCTTCGCCCCGGTGGCAGACGTATCCGTCAGCGGCAGGGAGTTAACTTCGATGGCTGCGTTCGACTTGGACGCGATGTTCGACGTCGAGTCGGTCAGCTCGCCCATTCCCGTCGGCGGCAGGAATGTCGTGGTGGCCGAGTTGGTGGAGTTCCGCAGGCCGTGGGCTGTCAGCAACAGCGCTCCCGGCGTCACCGGCGTGATGGACGGAGCCCGCACATCCGGGTAGGCCACACCGCTGTTGGTGTCAGTGGCGGGCGTAACGTCCAGCGGCGTGGTGGTGTCGGCGCCCTGGACTGCAACCGTTGACCAGGCATACCTGGCAGCGGGTTCGGGCACGTTGGGCGCCGTGTCGCCGGCCTGCATCACCCGGTACCAGACCGCCTGGTGGGCGGAGGTGGACCCGGCACTGGTGAAGTCACCAATCGCCTTTGTCCAACCCGCGGGAGCGGTGGTATTCGCCGATCCGGACACGGTGACCTGCGAGAACAGGAAGACTGTGTCACCGGGCTGCCATCCTGCCGGCAGGCCCGGAGTATAGGAGCCTGATGCAATCAGCTCGCCGGCTCCACTCAGCGTAGAACGGACCGAGAGGGCTGACGGGGCAGGGGCCGTGGTCGGCGTTGGGGTGGGTGTGGGGGTTGGTGTTGGGGTGAGCGTGGGAGTTGGTGTCGGGCTTGGCGAAGGTGCCGGCTTGGTGACAGAGAAATTGTCGGTGTAGGTTCCGCCCGAGGCGCCGACGAATGACGCGCTTAGGGTGGTACTTGTCACGGACACGTTCAGGAAGCCGTAGGTGGGGTTGTTGTTGCTCCCCATGAAGCTCTGGAAGTACGGCGCCGTCGTCGTGTTGCTTTCACTGTTGATCGACCTGCCGCCCGAACCGACGGTGGCCAGGATGGTTCCGGTGCCGGCGGCGAACTGGCCGGTCGGATTGGTGTCCGCGACACAGTCCGGGTTGAAGCTGTCGATGGGGATCGCCGTGCACGTGCCCTTGAGCGCGAGCGGGTAGCTGCGGGCGTACGCGTGGTCATGCGCCTGCAGGTACAGGTCCACCTTCTTGGACACGAGCATGTTCATCAGGTCAGGGCTGGCGGCGCAGGGGTAGTTGACCATCGACAGGCAGTACATGTGCATGCCGACGACGATGAACGGGATCCCGGCAGCGCGCGCCGAGTCGATGGCGGATGTCACAAAGTTGTAGCCCTGGGTGCCGGACTTGTAGGACCAGTCAAGGCCGCTGCCGCTGTAGGTCAGCTTCGGGGACACCATGATCAGCCGGACCAGGGGGCTGCTGGCAGGGTAGTCGGTGTAGAACTGCTGGGCGTAGTTTCCTACGGAGCCGAGCTGGTCCGGCAGGCACGAGGCGAAGTTGGACCACACGCCGTCGGGCCCGTCGTCCTCGTGGTTTCCGGTGATGAATTCGTAGGGCATGGACCCGGCGTGCTGCTTGACGAACGAGCACCAGGCCGATTCCGGGGTGATCTGGGAGTAGGACAGGTCGCCGAGGTTGAAGAATGCGGAGGTTCCGGCGTTGCGTGCCGCGTCAATCACCTTGCCTGTCACAGTGTTGCCGCCCGTGTCACCGGCGAACCCCAGGCTCACCGACGTTGCGGCGGAGGCCTCCGAGTCGTTCCGCGGGCTAAGGACGTCAATGTTGCCGAGTACGAGGACGGCGCCGAGCAGGACGGCCAGCACCGCGCTTACTGGATGGCGCAAGCGCCCCTGGCCTTTCACTTGCAGCTCCATTCGGTTGCGCGGCGCAGTCCGTTGTCAGCTGCGGAGAAGCCGATGACAACGGCGTTGGCGCCCTGGCCTGACACCGAGGTCGCGGACCCGGACACGCCGGTGAACTGGGCATCGGATCCCGGCGGCAGGATCCGTGCACTCTTGCCGATCCAGATCACGGCTTGCGGCCTGGATGCACGGAAGGAGGGCGAACTGCCTGCTCCCACCGTCACGCCGGCAATCGCTGAGGCGGCGCTGGACGTGGCACCGGCAGCGGCAGCCCCGACGTCGGTGACGGCGCCGGTCGCGGCCCAGGCCACGGCGTGGGTTCCGTCGGCCACGCCGCTCTGGCCCACTGCCTGCCCGGTCGAATCGATCCCGAGCACTACTCCGCCTTTGCCGCTAAGGGTGGGCAGGGCCTTCGGAGAGCCGTCCGGCCCCCAGAGGACCGGAGTGGCATCGTCCCCGATGGCCACCCCGCCGGCGGTGCCGTCCGGACCGACAGCGAAGGCATGTCCGCCCCGGGTTCCGGACGGCAGTGCGAGCTCGTGGGGTGCGGTGGTCACGGAGGGCCAAACGGCGGCCCGCTCATCTTCGTCGGCACCCGGCCCGTCTGAATGTTCCTCGTCGGCGACCAGCGCCCCGGCGACGACGCCGCTGTCATTCACTGCCGCCGGCATCGCTATGTCTCTGGGTTTGACCGGTAAGGGATGGTACTGCCCGTCCTGCCACCACCAGCCCACCAGCAGCTCATTGGAGGCGTCATACCCTGTGCCGACGACGACTCCTGCCGCGTTCACGGACGCCGGGGCCGCGGCCTGGAGCGGGATCGCAAGCTGGGTGGGTTGGCCGTTCCGCCAAAGCACCGGCACCGACTCGCCGGCGGCGGTATCGGCGACGCCGACCACCAGGCCGTTGCTGCTCGACGCGACGGCGTTGCTGCCCCTGCCGCCGAGGCCGGGAAGGAGTTGCGGCGTGCAGTTCGTGGCCGCCGGCAGATTAGGACCGGCCGCGGTCGCAGCCACCGGCAACATCACCAGGCCACCCTCCAAGGTAAGCAACAACGCTGTAAGCACTGCCTGCAAGTGGATTTCCCGCGACCTGCTCACCTGAGGATCCCGGAAACCCCGTGCCCCGCGGCATACCCCACGCCGGGAAATTCCGCGACCACTACCGTGCTTGCCGTTGTGAAGAAATCCATAGTCCAGCAAAGTTGCTCCCGGAGTGAAACTCGCATATGAATCAGCACCGAAGCAACTCAATGTTGCCATGGCCACCCTGTACCCTGGAGCCTAGACTTAGGCTTCAGGGGTGTCACGAGTATCGGGTACCCGCATTTAGGACACCCTTGTTACTTGGAAAGTACACTCACCGGGCAGCTGGTCAAAGGTCCGGACGTCAGTGACGCACTGGCTAAATGGAAGACCCCTCTGTGAGGCTTGGGGCGCTGACAGTTGAATACGCCTCCCCCGCGAGCGATTCTGCCTTGCAGCAGGCGCTCAGTAGGAACTCGCCGAGGCGGGGGCCAGCCTCGTCCGATTCTTGAGCAATTCTTTACCGGACGGCCGCTCGATGTTGCGGTTCATCCTCGATCCTGACTCTGAGGTTTCCACGCTCGCAGACAGTTGGCAAAGCAGCTTGCCTGCCGGACAAGGAGAGGGTCTGCCGTGAAGTTCGAAGTTGCTGACCGTGGCCAAGGGCCGTCCTGGTGGCTCCACGAGAACGGGGAAGTACTGGCCTGGCCGGGCCGCTATTACGTCTCGCTTGCTTTCGCTGAACGCGAGGCGGCCGCGTTCAAGGCGGCCGCTGCCAGCGCGACATTCGAAATCCTCCCCGCCCCCGGAGGCTGGCAATGGCGTGCTGTTCAGGCGGTCGACTATTACATGGCCTACTCGCCGGGAGTTTTCGCCCGGCCGTCACAGGCCCGCAAGGCTGGCAGGGAGATCAGGCAAAACGCACGGCACGCCATAGGCCCCTAGAAATAACCGGGACGCCCTGCCGACCCGCTTGCCGCTTGGGCTTTCGCCATGCACCCTTTAGCGGCGATTCCGAATAAGCATCTCTTGCACAGGTTGCTAAGCATGCTTATTATGGATTCAGTCGTTTGGGAGAGCGGCTGCGAGGGGAATCGAAAAGGGTGCGCTCAGCGAACGGGGCGCACCCTTTCCCATGTCCAGCGCAGGCGACGGTGAGGCTCCCCGTTCAGGCTTGGCGCGCTCCAGATGATGTAGTTGGCAGCGGCAGGACCTTTCATCACCAGCATGTTGTTGCCGGGAGTGATCCCCCGCCGGCTGAGCGCCTGCCACAAGGCCTTCTCAGGCAGCGGTTGACGTCCCGACAGCAGGCACCAGCTCGTGTACACGCCGAACAGCTCGTCACGGCCTAGCCCCGTTTCACTGCCGGGCACCGCGCTGACCGCTTCCCTCAGGAACGCGTCGAAGTGCATGGTGTCTCCGGTCTGGGGCCCTCGACCAAAGATTCTCACAGGGAGCTCCCAGGGGATCGGCGTAAGCGTCAGACTTGCTGGTCTGAAGATATGTCCAGCCCCGCCACGTGTCCAGATCCCCGAACGGTACACGCAGCGCTGACTCCCGCTCTGTGTCCGGGGCATCCCTTCGATTGCAGTCAGCTCCCAGTTTTCTCCAAGGTTGGTGGGTACGTTCCGGATGTCGGTTCCTATGCCTTTACCAATCAAGGAGGATATGTGGGCCCCATCAAGAGTCTCTGGGCCATGGTCCAGGGCGATCCCGTCTTCATGCGGAGGGTCAACGGTTGGCTCGCCATCTTTTGGATTGTCATGATCCCCCTGTCGCTAATGATGGGGTGGTTGGATTCGGTCGTGTACGTGTCGGCTCTGTCGCTCTGGGCCCTGGTGTCGGGCCACTGGTCGGCTTGGCAGGCCGCTCGCGTGGAGGTCGCTCAGGCGGAGGACGCCAAGCGCCGGGAGAAAGAAGACCTGGTCGCCGAAGTGGTGGAAGCACTCTTGGCGCGCACCAATGTGGAACCGGCCGGGTCGCTGAGCCCCGGACGGCTTGAATCGACGAAGTGAAGGAGCAACCATGAACCCTGCGATCTCCGTCGTTGTCTTTGATGTGAACGAAACATTGTCGGATATGTCGCCGATGGGTGAGCGCTTCCGCGAGGTCGGGGCGCCCGCCGAAATGGCGAGACTCTGGTTCGCGACCCTTCTGCGTGACGGTTTCGCGCTGGCCGCCAGCGGAGACAACGGTTCGTTTGCCACCATCGGTGCCGACGTCCTCCAGGGAGTGTTGAGCGGCGTGGAGTTCGACCGGCCCCTTGACGCAGCTGTCGACCACGTCATGGCCGGTATGAAGGAACTCGGGGTGCACACGGATGTCCCCGAGGGGATCAGGGCCCTCGCCGCGGCGGGGTTCCGGCTGGTGACGCTCAGTAACGGCTCGGCGCAGATTGCCGGGAAGCTGTTCGACGATGCCGGGATCAGGGACGAATTCGAGGCGCTGTTGTCGGTTGAAGATGCTCCCGCGTGGAAGCCCGCCCGCAGCTCCTACGAGTATGCGGCGGCCAGGACCGGAACCGATCCGGGCAGCATGCTGCTCGTGGCCGTGCACCCTTGGGACATCCACGGCGCGGCCCGGGCCGGGCTCCGAACGGCGTGGCTGAACAGGACCGGGGACAACTACCCGGCCTATTTTGAAGCCCCCGACTTTACCGTTTACGCACTGACCGAGCTGGCGTCGACCCTGGCCGCAAGCGCCTAAGAAAAGGACGCCAACCATAGACGTGGGGAAGGACCTCCCCCGCTCCACCCTGGCGCACTCGCGACTACGTAGTTTTCGTCACAGGGCCTGTCATGGCCAGCGTGTTGTTGCCGCGCGTGATCCACGGCCGCCTTAGGGCCCACAAAAGCGCCTCGTCCGAAAGGGCTGACGCCCCGACAAAAGCCAATTACGCGCGTCGCTGCCGGGCCCCGACATGACAGCTTCCCGCATGAACGCGTCGAAATGCATCGCGCCTTCCGAGGGTTGGCGGCGGCAAGTTGCTTCACAATCCGCTCCGCCGTGTTCGGCGTCAGCAACTTATCGAAACGAGCGTGGGGCATTTTCATCGTGGAGGCCTTCGCTTTTAGGAGCGTCTTCGCGAAAGCCCGGAGGATGTGCGTGGCCTTGATTGCGCCTGCGCATCATTGACGTATGCCTCCGCCACCAAGCCTGTCTGCGAGGAGGGATCGCCAGTCGCGATCTACGCGAAAGATGCCTGGCAGAGCGCTGGAGAGATTCAATGGGTCGTATGAGTGGCCAGAGATAATCGGGCAGGATCTACTATTCTTCAGGAGTTTGCCACTTTCTCCGTGCGTGTACCGGGACCGGTCACGGCCCAAACCGACAGGCCGGTCCGGCTCGGCGGCACTGCTACCTGCGCTGGGAGAGGCTGGCCTGAGCCATCCAATGGATTCCCCGGCCCCGAGGTACTCCTTTCCTTGGAGGAGTAGGGCGCCCACTCTCGAGCCGGGCTTTCCACTTTTTCCTGCTTCACCGCGGGCCTCTGTCTACCCGGGGTTTGTGAATCTCTCCCTGCCACATCTCAGCCATGAAGGGCAGGGTGCCATGGGATAGATCCGGTCAATCTCTTACCGCGTCCGTGAACCGGCGCGTCCCGCCCGTTTTTGTCGACACCCGGATTATGCTTAGGTCAGCCTTACCTAATAAGGTTGGCGAAATGACCACGCAGCTTGAAATTGCGGGGGTTCCTTTCGCTTGGGGGCTGGCGGACTACGGAGATACCCCTGCCATCATTACCGACCGGGTGACCCTGTCCTACCGTGAATTGGCCGAAAGGGTCGAGGGCTTCGCCCGGAAGTTGGGCACGGGACGGCGGCTGGTGGCCCTTGCGGCGTCCAATGATGTCGAGTCCCTGGTGGCATACCTGGCAGCCCTGGTGGGCGGGCACCCCCTCATCCTTCTTCCGGAAGACAAACCCTCATCCCTGGACACATTGGTATCCGCGTACGATCCAGACGTCGTCATCCGCCCTGGCAATGGGAACATGTCGCTGTTGGAACGGCGGCAGGGCAGCCGGCACGAGCTGCACCCGGATCTTGCCCTGCTCCTAAGCACGTCAGGATCGACAGGTTCGCCAAAGCTGGTGCGACTTTCCCACGGCAATCTCCAGGCGAACGCGGAATCCATTGCCTCGTACCTGAGCATCACCGCAGAAGACCGGGCCGCTACTACGTTGCCGATGTCCTACTGCTACGGGCTCTCGGTGATCAACAGTCACCTTTTGCGCGGTGCCACGCTGGTGCTGACCGGACTGTCCGTCGTCGATCCATGTTTCTGGGAGCTGTTCCGACAGCGGCACTGCACCTCGTTCGCCGCCGTCCCCTACACGTTCGAGCTTTTGGACCGGGTGGGTTTCGGCGCCTTGGATCTGCCGGACCTGCGCTACATCACGCAGGCTGGTGGGCGCCTGGCGCCCGCCCAGGTGCGACGTTACGCGCACCTGGGCGGGCTGCAGGGGTGGGAACTGTTCGTCATGTACGGGCAAACGGAGGCTACTGCCCGGATGGCCTACCTGCCCCCGCACCTTGCGGCCGAGCATCCGGAAGCCATCGGACTCCCTGTGCCCGGAGGTGCGTTCCGTATCGACCCCGTTGATGGGCTGCAGCATGGCGAGCTGGTGTACAGCGGGCCTAACGTGATGCTCGGTTACGCCGAAACCCCGGAGGACCTGGCCCGGGGCCGGACCATCAGGGAACTGCGCACCGGGGACCTGGCGCGGAAGAACGCCGCCGGCCTTTACGAAGTGGTCGGCCGGCGCAGCCGCTTCGTGAAGATCGTGGGCCTGCGCGTTGACCTCGGACAGGTCGAACGCGTCCTGGCTGACCTCGGGGTACCCGCGGCGAGCACCGGTACCGACGAACGCCTGGTCGTGGCCGTGGAGGGCGAGCATGACACCCAGCTTCTGTCCAAGGTCCTCGCCCAAGGCGTGGGGCTGCCGCGCGCAGCCCTGGCCCTCTACGCCGTCAAGGAGCTGCCCCGCCTGGGCAGCGGGAAACCTGACTACCCTGCAGTCGCCGCCCTTGCCACTGAAAGGACGCCAGCGGTCCAAACCTCACCCGATGCTCCCACCCCGGGGCGAGGTTTTGCGCAGACGAGCGATCCGGCATCAACCGGACCGTCTGACGACGTCCTGCGCAGCACTCCAAACACCGTCACGGTGAAGCAGATATTTAGAGACGCCCTTGAAGTTACCGTGGTCAAGGACAGCGACACGTTCGTCTCGCTCGGCGGGGACTCCCTCTCCTTCGTCGCCGCCTCGGTCCGGTTGGAACAAGTACTGGGCCACCTGCCCCCGGACTGGCATGTCACACCCGTGGGTAGGCTGGAGCCTGCGCCGAACCCGAAGGGCCAGGTCCGCGCACCGGGCAAGAAGCGAATCCTGGCACCGGTCGATACGAGCATCGTCCTTCGGGCCGTCGGCATCGTCTTCATCGTCAGCACCCACATTGGGCTTTTCGACTGGCAGGGAATGGCCCATGTCCTCATCGCCGCCGCAGGGTACAACTTCGCCCGTTTCCAGCTCTCCGGTCAACGAAGGCCCCGTCTTCGGCGCCAGCTCGTCAGCGTTGCCCGGATCGCGCTGCCCGCGATGGCGTTCATCGCCCTCGCCTACCTGGTCACTGACCGGTACAGCCCGGCCAACATCGTGCTCCTCAACGCCGTCCTCGGGCCTGTGGAAGTCACGACCCAATGGCATTTCTGGTTCATCGAAGACATTGTCTACATCCTCCTGGTCATGACCGCCCTGCTCGCCATCCCCTGGGTCTACCGCAGCGAACGCCGCTTTCCGTTCCTTTACCCCCTGATACTGTTCGGCGCCGGGCTACTCACCCGCTACGAGATCGTAGAACCGGGCGTGCCGCACACCATCCCCGCACTCTGGCTCTTCGCCCTCGGCTGGGCCGTGGCACGCTCGCAAAACCTCCTGCAGCGACTGCTGGTCTCGGCGCTAACGGTACTCACCATCCCTGGCTTCTTCGACGACGTCCCGCGCGAATCCACGATGATCGCCGGCATCCTGCTGCTCACCTGGATCCCCGCCCTCCCCGTGCCACGTGTCCTGACCCGACCCACCGTCCTCCTGGCCAGTGCCTCAATGCACATCTACCTCGTGCACTGGCTCGTGTATCCGCCGCTGGCCGACACCAGCCGTGTCCTGGCGGTGGCCACGTCTCTGGCCGCAGGAATTGTCTACTGGATATTCTGCAACCGGTTCACCAGCGCCTTTCGCTTGTTCCGGGACCCCAGCAGGAAATTGGCCAGAATGAAACACCCAGTGGGCCGCCGACGCCGAGATTCCGCTGCCCCCGCCGGCGGAACCTCAGCCGGGACCGGCAAATACCGAACCTTTAGAGACAGGTAATGCGAGACAGAAGACCACCTTTGGCGCTCACTGTCCTTCGATGCCCGCGGAAACCGCTTCAGGCCGAAGGCGGTCCCACAACAAATCCAGTCTTGCTCGCTATCTGTGGGCGTAGGTAAGGCAGTCTGCGTTGTCTTTTCCTGGTCCGACGTGAACTTCGGGCGCGTGGCACATCAAATGGTCGTTGTGGATGCACTCAGCGCGCTGGCAGGCACCCACGTCAGCCAGCACCTTGGGAAGTCCACCATGACTTCCCGTGTCGACGAATGTCGCACAGTGAGCATGATTCTCACCGCCACTGACTGTGATCGCAGAAGCGTTGCAGTTGGTGTGGTCGTTGAATGAACAGTTCGTCACGCTGCAGTCAGCTACATACGTTGTCATGCCGGGATTCTTGCAGTTCAACTCCGAACTTGGCCGCCCGATTTTTCCAACCTAGGCCCGGCTCCCCGCTATTGAAAAGCCCCAATTTCATGACCCACCAGTGCTCGGCCAAGGAACAGCCCTCGTCCCGGTCGGAGTCAGCAGCGCGTTGGGTAAGGGCAGCGGAGACTGGAAGCCGCCGAGAAACGGCGCGCAAAGCTAACGCGGCGCGCCTTTTCTGGGCCCGATAGGGCCCAAATCAGACCCCGGCCGTGAGTTCTTCACACTCAGCAATCAGCCGGCGAGCCCGGTGTCACGGGAATTTAATGCCCCCGCCCGGTCTTGCCGCTAATACAGGCCCTTTGTATGCGGCCTCTGTGAGGAACAATCCCCCGAGACTTTCAAGGACACTTTCATGCCTCATCCCGATCCCCTCTGGACCTCGCTTCGTATCGGGTCCACCGAGTTGCCCAACCGTGTCGCTCTGGCGCCGATGACCCGTGTCAGCGCCACCGAGGACGGCCACGCCACCGGGCGCATGGCATCCTATTACTCCCGCTTCGCGGCCGGCGGCTTCGGCTTGCTCATCACTGAAGGCATCTACA
>NZ_JARFXU020000038.1:0-27459 GCF_029581595.2 Arthrobacter sp. NQ7
ACGGCCACGCCGCCTACTCCGACCCGGTCGATGAGCAGAACTTCATCGCCAAAACCGTCAACCAGATCCAGCAGTCGAAGAACTGGGAAGACACCGCCATTGTCCTCGCCTACGACGATTCCGACGGCTGGTATGACCACGTTGCCGCCAAGGTGAAGAACGCCTCCAACAGCCCCGACGACGCCGCATGGTGCCAGGCAGCGGCCGCGGCCGGTGTTCCGGTGGCCGGCGGCTACGCCGACCGCTGCGGCCCCGGTCCCCGCCAGCCGCTGGTCGTCATCTCCCCGTTCGCGAAAAAGAACTTCGTGGACCACACCGAAACCGACCAGGCCTCCATCCTGCGGTTCATCGAGGACAACTGGCACACCGGCACCATCGGTGACTCCTCAGCCGATGCAACCGCCGGTTCCATGAATGCCATGTTCAACTTCCACCACGAACGCAACGACAAGGTCCTGCTCAACGAACAGACCGGTGCGGTCGCCTCCATCAGCCACAACGGCAACGTCCAGGGCCGCTGACCACGGAGCCCTTTATCGTGCTGACGGCCGCAAGCCGCAGCCCGTCCCAGGCCCACGGGCCTACCCATCACAAAAACCTTGGAGAACCCATGAAGTACACGAAGCTGCTGACCGCGGCTGCCATCACCGCCGGCCTCGCCCTGGGAACATCCCTCCCGGCCCACGCCGCCGATACAAACCCCAACGGCACGGACAACCACTTCGACCTGCAGGCCCACCGCGGCGGGATCGGCCTGACCGTCGAGTCAACCCTGGCCTCCTTCGCCAAGGGCATCGAGACGGGCGTCTCCACCCTGGAGCTGGACCTGCAGATCACCAAGGACGGCCGGGAAGTCATCACCCACGACCGCAAGATCAGCGGCCAGAAGTGCAAGGACACCGCCCCCGTCACTGCCGGTGACCCGTCCTACCCCTACGTCGGCAAGTACATCAAGGACCTCACTTTTGATCAGGTCCGAAGTCTGGACTGCGGCTCCCAGACCCTGCCCCAGTTCCCCGGCCAGCAGGCCTCCCCCGGCGCCAAGATGCCCACCCTCGCCGAAGTCTTCGATCTGGCCAACCGCTACCGGGCCAGCCAGGTGAAGTTCAACATCGAGACCAAGGTCGAGGCCGGCGCACCAGAGCAGACCGCGCCCCGTGAGCAGTTCGTCGAGGTGGCCCTGCGCGAAATCAACAAAGCGCATATGGCCGAGCGCGTTTCCATCGAAAGCTTCGACTGGGGCTCCTTGCGCCTCGTGAAGGAACGCCAGCCCGGCATCCGCACCGTGGCCCTGACCAACAAGGACTTCCTGCAGGCCGGACAGCCGGGCAAGTCGCCTTGGCTGGGCGGCATCGACTCCGATGATTTCGGCGGCGACCTCGTCGACTCCGCTGCTTCCCTTGGCTTTGACGCCATCTCCCCCGTCCACGGCACGCCGCAGAACGGTACCGTAACAGACCCCGGATACGTCCCCTACGTCACCGCGGACATGGTGACCCGCGCCCACGCCAAGGGCATGCAGGTCATCCCATGGACCGTCGACGACAAGCCGACCATGCGCAAGCTCATGGACGACGGAGTCGACGGCGTCATCACCGACTACCCCAACCTGCTGCGCGACGTCATGGCCGAACGGTCCCTGAAGCTCCCCAAGCAGTACACCCTGGCACCAGGCGCGTCAGCAACCAACTGATCCGCCACAGAATCTCACAGCCCACGGGAAGGGCGCTCCCAGCGAACGGGGCGCGCCCTTCTCGTGCTTTTGACTGACCGAACACCCAACGATGCGGATCACAGAGGCAGTACGGGCGGTACTTGACCGGCGGCGTTGATTGTGGGCATGAAGCAGACCTCCCACATTCCTCGCGACCTATTCGCCGATCGGCTCCTGGATATTGCGGAATTCACCCATGCGCACTGGTTCTTCGGCAACCTTTACGAGGTCCTCGTCAAGGTTCCCCCCCGCGTGGCCGGAGCAGAGGCGAGCAGTGAACTCCCCCGCACCCCTTTCGGAGCAGGCAGCCCGGGCCGGTACTACGCGCCTGTCGCCCCTCTCAACGCACCCCGGCCATCGGCGCGCTCATCACAGGGTGGAACCGACCCGGGACCAGGGCCTCGCTGATTGTGGCCGCAGCGAGCTCAGCCGTCGGCGCCGCGGCTACCGCCTATGTTCTCCGCTCCCTGAACCCGAAACTGTTCTTCAGCCCACAACCCCTCAGGGAGGACGAGCGCCAGCCGTTGCTGACCCGGTGGTACCGCATCCACGCCATCAGGCTCACGGCCAGCGCCATCGCACTGGCGGCCATCCACCACGCCCGGACCCTCCGGCTGAGGAACTCTAACGCTCAAGATGGCGCAGGCCGTAGGCAGAGCCGTATCCAGGTCCCGCCCCGGTAGATTACCTGCGGTACGTTGGGGCCATGGGCTTCTTATCCCTTCGAACAGCCGGATGTGCGTGTGTATAAGGCAATTTCTTTGGCCGGAGGCAAAGCGGTTCTCAGCGTCCGGGCGGACGACATCATGCATCTTGTCTGGGCGCCTGGTTCCTTCATTGACGAAGAGGACGCGCTCTCAGCTGTCACGGTGATGAACCACATCTGCGCCGGTCGGGGTAAGCCGTTGCTGGTCGATATGCGGAACGCGGGGAACACATCGTCGGGTGCCAGGGATGTCTTCGCGATGCCCCACGCCGCGTCGCGTGTAGCCTTGCTCGGTGAGTCACCTGTGGACGAGGTGATCGCTATCTTCTTCACCCGTTCCCACCAGCCGCCACGGCCTACCAGGTACTTCACCTCGGAGGCGGAGGCTGTTAGCTGGCTCTCCGCCGACTGAGCGGCCACCGACCTGCCAGTGGAACCCGCGCCCTATGAGGCAGGCCTCCGTGTTGGTCACCGCTTTGCGGGGTAGGTTTCCTTTGAGAGGCGACCAGGGCAAGGACAGGGGAGACCATGCTTTTTAAGCCGCTGTACGTGTACTACCGAACGCTGGGCCCCCGGGGCCGGGCAGTGTTATTCCAGCTTCCGCTGTCGGTGACCATGCTGCTGGTCACCGCCCTGACGCTGGTGCTGCACCCGGTACTCGATCTTTCCGCGACATTCTTGTCCAGCCTTGGCGTGCACCTTTTTCTGCTTGTCGCCTGCGCCCTGGTGCCCTGGGGACGTCTGCCCGCACAGGCCGTCCTGGTCATCCCGGTCCTGGACTGTCTGGCGATCGGGGTGACCCGCGAGGCCGCCGACCAGTACCTCACCGTCCTGGGCTTCCTCCTGGTCTTTCCCGTCGTGTGGCTGGCCTCCGACGGGCGCCGCAGCGGTGTCCTCATCGGCGTCTTTGCGACCATCCTTAGCGCCATCCTGCCCCCGGTCATGCTCGGCACGGGCGTGGACGGCCCGGACTTCATCCGCATCGTCCTCTTGCCCATCATCCTCGGTGCGGTCGCGCTCACTACCTCCGGGATCGTCAATGCCCTCTCCCTGCAGCGGCAGCAGCTGGAGGCGCAAAGCTGTGAGGTCCGGGACCTGCTGGCTGCCAGCGAGGACCGGGAGCGGCTTCTCCAGACCGTCATGGATACCGTCAGCGTTGGGGTCTGCGCCATTGATGACCAGGGCCGGGTTTCCCTGATGAACCACCACCTCAGCAGCCATCTCGGCAGGACCATCACCGGCGTGCCCACGCCCGAGGACCACAAGGAACTCCCCGTTTATGGGGCTGACCGGAAGCATCCCCTTCCGATAGACCGGCACCCGGCATCCCGCGCAGCAAGAGGCGAGTCCTTCACTGATGAGCTGATCTGGTCCGGCAACGGCACAGGCCAGCGCGCCTACTCGGCGACCTCCCGGCTGATCCAGGACTCCCGGGGCAAACACCGCGGAGCGGTCCTCGCGTTCACCGACGTCACCGAACTGGTCGAGGCGCTCTCCGCCAAAGACCAGTTCGTCTCCAGCGTCTCCCATGAGCTGCGGACCCCGCTGACCTCAATCCTGGGCTACCTGGACCTGGCCCTGGACGAAGAGGACCTTGACCCCGAGATGGAGTTCTACCTCACCGTCGCCAAACGCAACGGCGAACGGCTCCTGCACCTGGTGGGTGACCTGCTCACTATCGCTTCGGACGCTTTGACGATCGAGCCCCGGGACGCGGACCTGACCGAGGTGGTCCGTCACAGCGTCCAGGCCGCCCAGCCCAAGGCGGCCGCGGCCGGCATCACTCTGGAACTGCTCCCCCGCGGGGCGGCGACGGGTTACTTCGATCCTGACCGCCTCGGCCAGGCCGTCGACAACCTCGTCTCCAACGCCATCAAGTACACTCCCAGCGGCGGCACAGTCACCGTCAAGGTCGGCGCCAGCGGAAACGAGCTCCGCTGCGAGGTTGCGGACACCGGAGTTGGCATGAACGAAGAAGAGCTGGACCAGGCCTTCACCCGCTTCTTCAGGGCCGCGAATGCGCACTCCTCCACCATTCCCGGAGCCGGTTTAGGGCTGGCAATCACCAGGTCGATCATGGAAAACCACCGCGGCCACGTGGCACTGTCCAGCAGCCCCGGAGAGGGAACCACCGCGGTGCTGACCCTGCCGGCCGCAGGCATTGATGTCGACTGGAATCAGCAACATATTTCCGAAATGCTTTGACGCCAGCTGGATGTGCTGCCCGGCGATTAGTTTCGGAAGGATATTGCGGCATCTAGGCAGTTGCCACTAGTACAGCCCGACGTTGATTAGCTGGCGGTATTACTGTGGGCCCGATGCACGACGCCAGAGCCACGACAGTGTGGTCGGCGCACACGCCCCCATCGAACAGCTCCTATCGACTGAGATCGAACACCCTGAAAAAGAGGGGGCTGAATGGGTATCCGCAACCCTTTTGAGGCATTGCGGAGGGGTGTACCGTGGCTCCACGGCAGCCCCGTGGAAGTGGTAACGCCGTGTGGCCGGGCTGGCTGGGAGCGCCCTCTTCTCGACGTGTTCGAGCATTCGCATACCCCGCGTCAAAGCCAGGAAACCAACATGCTGCAACTAATTCCAACCCTCGTGGCGGCCGTATTCACCGCATTGTTTCTTACTTCGCCGCCTCTGGCCCTCGCTGCGGCCGTCAACCCTGACGGCCTGACTACCTATGCCGACTGTGCTCTGGAGCGAATTGACACTCAGCTCGTACGGTGCGACAACCTCACCGGCGGAAACGTGTCAGCACCGGACTGGATACCGGAGCAGAAGTAGCACGACTGTCGTTGACGGCGCCGCTTGGCAAGGCCCAAGCACCTTAAATCTGGCAGGATCCGCTCCCTGTTGCATGCCGCCCCGCACACCGTGCTGCAGTGAGCAAACAGGGGGTTGAGATGGGTATCGGCAACCCTAATGCCATGCGGCCTTGGGGGCGTATTTTTAGCCTCAAGGGTCAGGCTCTTTTGAATTGAATCGCAGGCTTCCATGTCGGCCCAGGAAAGCACAAAAAGTTTCGGCGGGCATCCCCGAAGACGCATCCTGGCCGGTCTTCTTTGCATTGGATTGCTGGGCCTGCAATCTCCCGGGCAGCCAACTCGAAGTGACGACCCGGTTTTCGTCCCCGTCTCGCAGCACGTGCCCGACATCTCGCCGGGCACTCCATTGAGCCAGATCCCGATGGAATTGCGCGAGCTCTGGAAGTTCCGGCTCACCCGAAACCGCTGAAGCCTCCCGGCGAGCAGCTGCCTGGGCCCCAACCTCCCCGAAGACCACCTGCAGCCGGGCAAATAACCACCCGCGGGTCTGCGATTTGGCGGATCCACACAACAATAAGGAGGAGATCATGGCAGTCGCCATCATCATGGAGTTCGATGGAACAACCCTTGAACAATATGACGAGATCAACCGGAGGATGGGGTTGACCCCTGGCGGCCCCGGCCCCGCCGGGTCCATATTCCACTGGGCCACGGCTACCGAGAAGGGGCTAATGGTCACGGACGTTTGGGAAAGTCGTGAGCAGTTCGATGCCTTCGCCCAGGAAAAGATCGGCCCGCTGAGTATGGAACTGGGCTTCGCGGGACCACCGAAGACGACCTTCCATGATGTGCACAATTACTTCACCTCCAACCCTGTCACCGTAACCGCGTAACTCCGGAAGCTCTGCCGGGAAAGGCGCGCTCACGGCATCCATAAGACGCGGCAAGCCCGGCAGAGCTATATGGGCCGGTGCCAGCGCGCTATCCCGCTAGGCTTCGATTATGCGTAAAACGTGCGCGGTGCTGGGCGCCGCGGTTATAAGCATGACCGGCTGCAGTGCCCAGCCGGTGTCTGGATCGTCGGCCCCACCGCCCGTATCCCCACCGGCCGCTGCCTCACCGGAAAAGGTGGTCCTGGAGAACTTTGTGGGAGACAAGCTTGATGACGTCGAACACGCACTGGACCTGTTGAAGCTGAAGCACGAGGCGGTGTCCGGGGACGGCAAGAAGGTCCTCGTGGCGTCGAACTGGACGGTGACCGGCCAGGACCCCGCTGCAGGCGCCGAGGTGAAGACAGGCAGCACCATTCGCCTCACCGTCGCAGAAGCGGCCTCCCCATCCTCGGCGCCAACGAGCACCCCTCGTCCTTTGGCGACGTCAGCCGGGGCCGCGGGATAGCTTCCTCCTGCGCCACAGAGCGCAGCCAGCCGTGCCGTGTCTGCGGGCTAAGGGCATGTGCTGCATCTACTCTTTCTGCATGGGCAACCTGGCGGAGGTGCTCCTTGTCCTGGCGGCGGCCTTGGCCTGGATCACTCTGACCCTCACAGTGATAATCCTTCCGGCCGCGCGCCTCCGGAACAGCAGGACCATGCCAGTGGAAAGCAGTTCGCCCGTCGTCGCGGCAGACGAGCGAACCTCCACCGCTCAAGCTGTCGTTCAGGAGGCCCGGCGCACTCAAACCACGTTGTGACTTGAAATCCAATTCCTAAGCGTGCTTACCATGGTTGCAGCCGTATGCGAACGGCTGCCGAACCAGAGGAGGAAACACCATGGGACTGGGCGACAAGATTGATAACGCTGCCGAGAAGGCAGGCGGAAAGGCCAAGGAAGCGGCCGGCGCAGCCAGTGGCGATGAGAGCCTGCGGGCTGAAGGCCAGGCAGACCAGGCTAAGGGCGACTTGAAGCAGGCCGGCGAAAAGGTCAAGGACGCCTTCAAGCACTGACAGGCATCACGGAAGGGCGCGCAGCGAACGGGGCGCGCCTATTCCGTACCCCTAAATTCCTGCCGGAGCGCCCATTTCTCACTGTGACTGAATTGCGCCAGCGCCCGCCGGGCACAGCACGAACCTACCCGGACAGAAGGAGAACAGCATGGCTGGAATCAACGCGAAGTTCGACAAGGTATACCTGGACAAAGGCATCGACGAGCTGGCGAAAGCCCCGGTAGAGGCCCTGAAAGGCCTCTCTGAAGGGGACGCCCAGAAGCTCAAGGAAGCCTTGAACATCAAGACCGTCAAGGATCTCGGGACCAACAAGTTTTTCCTCTGGGCCCAGTCGGTCGCGAAGCTGGCCGAATAGGTACTAAAAGTCCTCGAAAGGGTGCGCTCAGCGAACGGGGCGCACCCTTTCTCGTATCCACCGGGGTCTGGGTCTGCGGCGTAAAAGGCTTTGCCGTGGCGCCGCAGCAATGTGAGGGAAGCGCGGTTAGTTGGCGATCCCGCCGTGCCCGTGGCAGGCGCCCTGGCGGGTGGTCCCCGGCCAGGGGTAGCCGTCCTTGCAGACGATCCCACCATACTTGGGAGCCTCAGGAACGGCCGGCGGCGCGACCGGGACCTGCGGGAGGGCAGGAGGATTGACGTTCACGTCGGCGTCACCGCCAACTCCGCCACCTACTACCGGAACAGGGGTTGGCGTTGGGGTGGGCGTCGGTGTCGGGGACGGTGTGTAGGTCAGGTGCTTGACCCCGAGCTTGACCTTGGTGCCCTTCGGGGCGGTCGTGCCGCCGACCGGATCCTGGGAGATGACCTCCCAGTTGGACTCCAGGATGATGGTCTTTCCCTCGATGGCGTCTTTGGCGTCGTATTTAAGCCCCAGCCCCTTCAGTTCTGCTTCAGCCTTGTCGAGTCGCTTGCCGACTTCGTCGGGGACCGCGATGTCGCTGGTGCTGGCCGCGGTCGTCGTGGCGGCGGCTACCGGTTCAACGCTCGGCTTGGAAGATGAGTCGACGGCGGCTTTGCTGGAGCAGCCTGCCGTCAGGAGTGCGGCAAGGAGCATCACGGTGAGTGATTTCTTCAAGGTATTCCCCCATGCGGGCAGAGCCCGGTTCCAGAGCGGCCAGGACAGCCGGAAACAAGCAACGGTGCTTGTGTGGCGGGCGCTCAGGGAGAGAATATCTCAAACTGATCGGCAACTGGGAAATCGCTGTATGAATGCTCTCCGCTGGCCATGTTGCTACGTCGATGACTTGCCGGCATCTTCCAGCAGCCAGGCCATGGCCTTGTCCTTGGTGGTGAAGTATCTGATCGGGAACCCGGCCGGCGCCAGGGGCAGCCGGAACATGGCGATCATCCGGTCCTTGGGAGAGGTTCCCACCAGGGCCATGCGCGAGATGCTGGAGCGGGAGGGAAAGACCTTGCGGGCTGCGGCGGAGTGGGTCACGCCCCCGATCTCGACCAGCATCGGCAGCTGGTCGCCCTGACAGAGCGTCTCGATGGCGTTCAGGGCTGCGCTGGCGACGTCACCACCGATGTACGTTCCCAGCTTCCATGTCAGGTGGAGGACGCCGTAGGACAGCTCCAGGGTCCCCTTGCCTTTGATGTCTACCGTCCCCAATTTGCCCGCTTCCAGTAATTCAAAGAAGGCTCGGTGCGCTTGCGACGATGTAGTCCCTTGCTGCCTGGCCTGTCATGGCCAGCGTGTTCTTACCGGGAGTAATACCCCTCTGACGGAGAGCACGGCGCAGGGCCTTTGCCGGCTCCGGCAGGCGGCCCGTGAGCAGGCACCAACTGACGTACAAGCCGAACAGCTCCTCCCAGTCCAGGCCCTTGTCGCTGCCCGGATCAGCGTTAACTGTCGCGTTCAGGAACGCTTCGAAGTGCAGCGGGCTTACCGGGTGCTTCCATCCGCTGAAGCTTCTCACCGCGTCCTCCCTGACTTGGCCGTAAAGGGGCACCCGATGGTGCTGCTCTGACAATATGTGTGGACCTCGTTGCTGTCCAGATTCCCATTCCGCATGAGAAGGCGGGATGCTTTAGACGGACACGGACTGGGAGTGCATGCTGTCGCCTTTGCGGATTTCAGACTCGGCAGTATCCAGAAGCCGCCGCCCTCCCGTCGGAACATCGAGAATCCAGAACAGCTCGTGGTCCGGCGCGATGTCCGTCACGACACCCCGATGGGCGAGAGCGCCCTCGTAGTAGGCCTCGATGAAGTCCCCGGAGGCGAGCTCGTTATTGGAGCTGATTCTGCCGCCGAAGTGGGTATCGGTCACGTCGGAGATGTCCATGGTGTCAGCCTTGCAGTCGCAGGTTACTGAAAGGTGTCTGCCGGGTGAGTGCCACCTGTGCAAGGCCGAGAACCGAAAGCCCGTTACGGGCGATGCGAGCTATGGAAGTCGCCGGCGAAGACGGCCCGTGGATCCAGGCCGACCGCTTCGAGGATGGCCCGCGCCAGGGCCGGCGCATGTTCGGCCCGGTACTCCACCGATGCGCTGACACCGTTGGCCTGGTCGATCTGGATGGAAGCGTCGGAGGTGTGAATAGGCCGCCACACATCGAGGTGGTCTTCGGGGATCACAGTGTCGTGGTGGCGGTGGACGAAGTAGTCCTCGGCGGCCATGGGAATCCTCTCCTGCAAATGGGCAAGAGAGCACTATAAGCACGCCAGCACTTTGGCCGCCACCATATCCCGGTGCCGCGCCTACGCTCCGTTTGGACGGGAAAAGACTGCTGCCACTAAGCCCTGCCTGTCATCAGGTAACTTATGAGGGAGAGGCTGTCCTTCTCTTCCAGATGCTGGTGATTCCGGGCACTTGATACTTCTGTTGGATGTAGCAGGTCCACCGGCTGTCGTTGGCCGACTGGTGGAATACCCGTATGTAACGGGTCGATGGTGATGCTTGCCCCGCCGGAATCCGTAACGACCAGGACGTATGGGGTTGCCGGCGGGACTGTCCCAGTGCTGTTTACCGTGATGGTCAGCCGGTATTTTTCCCTCGGGAAAGGTGTACCGAGTTCTCGTCGGGCTCTAACGTCGCCCAGCCGCATCACGGCAGATTCTTAGTCGAGTGAACGACGAGGCCATCAGCGGCGAAATGAAGATACAGCTCAATCTCAGGGGCGTCACCAGGATCAGCTCTGTCCGGAACGACGGTCAACACGAATGGTGCGAACTTGTGCTGGTGATTTTGCCGATTCCTCAACGCTTTGTTTGCGCCGCAACGCGCCATAAACAGAACGTCCCATAGACGCACGTCTTCGTAATTTTCACCCGGTTTGATGCCCAGGCCACGGTGCTGATCATGAATAACAGGCTGTGACCACCTAACTGCCATGTCCCATGCTGCCTGAGTGAGATAGGTCGGGACCGTGAAGAGTGTTCTAGCGACCGAAGTTACGTCGATTCTGGTGCTTGGGTTACTGGTCAAGGCGCCGCTGCTGGCGGTGGTGATAGTCATTGGTTTGCCTTCTGTTGGTGAATATGCCGTTGAGCAGCGGAAGCGCTCTTGGTGGCTCCTCTACTCCTGCTCAGCTGTTATGTGTACGGCAATCCAGGAAAGTCTGCGCACAAGCAGACGGGAGCTCAACATGCGTTGGACGCAGCGGTGCGCAAGAATCAAGAAATGAGGAATGATCCTTTCTGCACGGGCAGCATCGTGGTCGGAGACGCCGCTGTCGTTCTGCCTCGCCTCATTACCGAGGGTGCAAAAGGCTCGGTGAAGTTGGCCTACCTCGATCCACCATTCAACACGCGGGGCGCGACGGCAACGAGGGCTCACTACAGCGACCATCGATCTACTGGTGAGTGGACAAAGATGGGACTGCCCCAGCTTTTGTTGACTCGGGGTCTTAGGCCGCTATGAGCGCGGTCCGGTTGATTGTTTCATATTCGATGGGCGTGAGTTTGCCCAACCGTCGTTGCCGTCTCCGGCGATGATATGTCCGCTCGATCCACGTTGTGATGGCCAACCTGAGGTCGCGCCTGGTGAGCCAGCGCTGACGGTCCAGGACGTTCTTCTGCAGCAGCGAGAAGAACGACTCCATCGCGGCGTTGTCCGCGCATGCACCGACCCTTCCCATCGACCCGGTGAGCCCGTGGTGCCGGAGTGATTCGACGAACCGGCGGGACCGGAACTGGGACCCGCGGTCCGAGTGCATCACAGTGCCTTCGGGGCGACGTGTCCGCACCGCGTTCTCCAGCGCGGCGACGGCAAGCGATGACTTCATTCGCGAGTCCATCGAGTAACCGACGATCCTGCCGGAATAGACGTCCTTCACCGCGCAAAGGTAGAGCTTCCCCTCAGCGGTGGGGTGTTCGGTGATGTCCGTCAGCCACAGCTCGTTCGGGGCCGCTGCGGTGAAGTCCCGTTCCACCAGGTCGTCGTGGACCGGCGGCCCGGGTCTGCGGTTCAGGCCCCGCTTCTTAGAGAACACCGACCAGATACCGTGGTCCCTGCACAGGCGCTGGACCCTGTTCTCGCCCGCCGTGAAGCCCTTACCCGGAAGCTCATCGGCGATGAACCGGTAACCGAATGCAGGATCATCCGCGTGGATGTCCAAGGCGGCGTTGACCAGGTGCGCATCGACCCAGTCCCGTTCCGTCACCGGGCTGGCCCGCCACCGGTAATAGCCTTGCTTGCTAAATCCCAACACCCTGCAGGTCACCGCCACGGGAACACCGTCGGCGGCAAGATCCGTGACCAGCGGGTAGGTCATTTTGGGTTGATGTCCCTGGCCAGATAGGCAGCTGCCCGGCGCAGAATCTCATTTTCCTGCTCCAACAGGCGGTTCCGCTTTTTCAGCTCCCGCATCTCCACAGACTCGGCCGCAGCCGGGCCGGCCCCGGATTCCTTACGTTCGGCGATAGCAATCCACCGCTTCAACGTCGTAACCGAAAGCCCGAAATCCTTCGCAATCTGCGCCAGCGGCGCCTCACCCTTGCGGGCCACATCAATAACATCCTGGCGGAACTCCGCCCCATAAGCCGTGGGCATGGTCAACATCCTTCCACGAGCACAAGCTCGCTAGGTCAAGGAGTCAACAAAACAGGGGGCAGTCCCGATGATGCACAGCGTCCTCGCAAACGTTCATGAGCTGATGCGAGACGACGGATCAATGTGGCTTCATTTAGATGCTAATGAATTGGCCCACGGGCGCCTTCTAGGTGATGAAGTATTTGGGAGCACCAACTTCGTCGGAATTGTGACGTGGGAGAAGACCAAGCGTCCCGCCTTCCTGCATGGGCAGATGTCATCCATCACCGACTACCTGGTGGTGTTCGCCAAGGACCGGGCCCAGCTAAAACCGTTCACGCACGGAATGACTGATAGCGGGAAAAGAACTCCCCTGGCACACAGGGGCAATCCAGTTGTTGAACTGTCCTTCCCTCCGGGCGTCGTCAAGTTCAATTGTCCGGACGGCACTTACGATTCAGGAGACCATTCCTCCGCCACCATAAGCGCCCGGGTGCTTGAAAAGGTGGTCGTCAAGGACGGCCGCAACTTAACCCGTCTTAGGATGAGCCTGCCGTCGAGATATTCAGCAGCGAAGCTGGAAAAGCTTATCGAGGAAGACGCCGCTTTCCTAGTGCCAAGAGTCCCGTTTCGTCCGAGCTATATAGCCGTAGGAGGCAAGCCGAAGCTGATTTCTAATCTCTGGTCGTGGCAACTGGAATCTATGGAAACTAATGAAGACGCCGCCAGACAACAAGACCTTTTGTTTCCAGGGCGTCCCTTCCGGACCGCCAAACCGGAAGGACTACTCCGTCGCATAATCGAACTTGCTACCGATCCTGGTGACACCGTTCTCGACTGCTTTGCCGGTTCTGGCACTACGCCTGCGGTCGCCGAGGAATTGGGGCGACGGTGGATAGCGGTCGAAAAGGATGAATGGACGGCAAACCATTACCTCAAGGTGAGGATGGCCGGACGCGGGCCAACCCTCTAGCTGCCGTCAGGCCACACTGCCCGCCTCCCCGCCGCATAGTCATATGTGGGGACAACCGGCTCATCTGATGTCGGTAGACCGGACTGACCAACCCTTGAGGAAGGCCGTTTGCATCCTCAAGGACTGTGACGGTCCGGTCGGCGTCAGCAAGGGCCGACTCCACGGTTTCCTTGTGACCCGAGGCCGGAAACACTCGCGTCGGGGGACGGACGCCGGCCTTAAGTGCTGGCTAGGGTACCAGCACGCTGGTTACGTCTGTGATCTGGCCCAGTCGTTGTGGCACATCTCGGACTGACCTTTGATGAACTCGTGCCCGGACTGGATCAGCACGTCGACTTCGAGCTGAACCCCGTGACCGGCGCCGATGGCCTGTTCACCCTGCATGGGCGGGACGCCGTCGAACGGCGAATGTTCCTGCTCGACGCCGGCATGCACCTGTCCGACTACCAACGGCCCGCAGCTGGGCTCCGCGGGTAGAGACCCGGCTGGTGCGTCCGACCTTGTGGTGCCGGTTGTTCTGGTTGGCGTGGATGCCGGAGGCACCAGCGCCTGCGAGCTTGGTTCGCGGCCTGGATGGGTCAGACACCAGGGTCTGGCCGTGGCGGTTCTTGATGGCGGGCATCGGGGCGTCCTTTCCGGATCGGTCTGGGGAAGCGGCTGCTTGCACTCCCTAATGTGTTCGGCGCAGCCCTGGGTCGTACCCGCCCGCCGGCGTTCACCGGGGGTTCAGGTTGGAACCCTACCGTTGAGTAACGACAAATCGAGGACGGGACGGGAACACCATGAACACCGAAGAGATGACCAACAGAACTGTCGACAGCACTGCCTTGTGGCGGGGCCAGAGAGTCCGCGTGCATGCTGGTGTCCACGATCTGGGAGCGGGCGTCGTCGATGACCTCACTGAGGATGGATCCATTGTCTGGATTGTCTTTGGAGGGGCCGAGCCGCGGCGCATGTTCATCGAAGAGGACGCTGCCCGCTACTCCGTCCTGCCTCCCTCTTCGATCGGCTAGTGCCCGCAGATTAGGTGTACTGAAGACACGCAGACCCACTTGACCACTGTTTCGGTCGAGCCTAGATTCCTCCCATGGCTGGCAAGCAGGGGCCAATGCCGCAAGGCGTTGTGCTCGTACATGGCATGTGGGGCGTTCCGGACGACTGGAGATGGGTCCGGCGTGACCTGGAAAGGCAACCGCATCTACAGGTCGTCGCGCCGGATCTACCTTCTCATCGGCTCCGGGACGCAGGTCTGCTCGAAGACGCAGACGAGGTGCGACGTGCCATCGAGAAATGCCCGGCGCCCACGGTAGTCGTTGGCTGGTCTTACGGCTGTGACGTTGTCGGGATTGCCGCCCACGCAATGCCGAATGTGGGCCGGCTGGTGTACGTCTCGTCGCCTCCTCTGAAGGGGCAGGCTGACGTGCGCGATGCGAGTTGGGTGGACGCAATGGACCATATGCTCCACGACGAGCACGGCCGGAACGCCCTGGACGGCGATTGGTGGCTCAGTGAGGATGAGGCCGGCCTCCGGCTCCCGGACGATGTGCGGGCCTTCCTGAAGGATCATCCGCGTCGGTTCGCCACGAAAAAGACCCGGAGTGATCCTGTGCCGGCCCAGGCATGGGCGGAGATTCCTACGACGGTGTTGCTCGGTGCGAGGGACAATCTGACAGGCGCAGAAGCGAGAGCATGGGCGCGGGAAGCCGTGGCGGATGTCCGTGACATTGACACCGACCACTTCATGCTGTTCAACCGTCCGGAGGTCATTGCCGACGTGATTCTTGAGCCCCTGAATCCCCACGTGTCGAATCAGGAAACCGCTTAGCTCTCAGCCCGCACCCTGATCCTGCTGGCCAGTTCCGGGTCCCCTGCCCCGATGCGGGCCGTGACTTCCCGCGCCCAGGAGTCCGTTTCCAGGTCAAACAGGGAGCCGCCGGCGTCCCGCACCTGGACCGCGAGTTCGCCGTAGCGTGCGCCGAGGATTTTCTTCCGGCCGGTCAGCAGCTGCAGCCCGTCCTTCAAGGTGGCGACGTCCCGTGCCTGCTGGCCCGTCAGGGTGTCGGGGTCGGTGTTCCGGACGTAGGTGCGCACCAGATCGGAACCGAGCCGGTGGTTGTCCTGGGCGTAGGCGAGCCGGTCCAGGGAGATGGCGAAACGCGCCCGGGGCTCATCAATAATGTCGGCCTGGAGTGACTGAAGCTGGGTGTCGGTCATGATGCTTCCTAGAACGATGTCAGCGGCGGCTGGCCGGCAATGGCAGCAGACAGAGCTGGGACGGCGGAGATGATCCGCCAGGAAACCTCGCGGGCCTCGGCGGTGGACGCGAAGTTGGAGAGGTCGCCCATCATGTCGTGGACGTTGGCCTGCAGATTGTGGAACGTCATCCCCTCCAGCTTGATCCGGCCCTCAAGGATGTCCCATGCCCGCTTGAGCCGCAGGATGTCACCGGCCGGCGTCCCGTCCTGGGCTTCGGCCGCATCTGGCGTGAGGACGAACTCCCTGACGACGTCCACGCCTTCCCAGTGGGCAGTCTCTTCGTGGCGCAGGTTCCGCAGTGACACGGCCAAGCGCCCTTCGGGGTCGGAGTCGAGTGTGCGTTCGATGTGGACGAGGTTGGCTTCAAGGTCCGGGCCGCCGCGGTAGCCGGGCCTCCGCTGCCGGATCTTTTGCTGGTAGCGGTCGGCGACCAGCCAGCGAAGAACCGGTTCGGAATCGATGATCCGCTTGACCAGCGCCCTGGCCTCTTCCTCTGAGGCAAGGTCGCCAAGGCGGCCGCCGAGGTCGAAGACGTTCCGGCGGATGTTGCGGTAGGACTCTTCCCCGTCCAGCAGGATGTGGCCGACGATGATGTCTTTGCAGCGGCGGAACAGGGCGATGTCTTCCGGCTGTGTCTCGGTCAGGTGCTGCGGGTCCGCCGCCCGGACGAAGCCCTCGACAAGGTCGAGTCCGATCAGGTCGGTATCGTCGGTGCGCTTGAGGTTGTCCAGGGAGATGACGAGCCGGGATTCCGGAACGGCATCAAAGGCTTTCAGAGCCATGGATATGTATTCAGCAAGGTCCATGGCTGTCATGTGTGCGGCGGCGGCAAGGGGCCTCTTCGAAGGAGAGCATCGCGGCCTTGGATGGCACGACGCTTTATTAGCTGGATCCAGCGAGCGGAATAACCGGAACTCCTTCGAGGGGAACATCCGCAGGCGGGGCGACCACCCGCGCGGTGATGCCTTCCGCACGCAGCTCCTCAAGGAGCACACGAAGCATGGCCTCTCCCATGGCCCGGGTAAGTTCGCCTTTCGTGTCCGTCCAGACCATCGGTCCGCGGGGCGTCAGGTAGACATCTGAGATGAAGTTTGGGGTGTAAGGCACGTCCCACGTCTTCGCTGCTTGTTCTTCGACATCTCTCTGCTCCGGCGTGAGTTCCCTGCCGTACTCGTCGATGTGAGAGAACCTCACTCCTGCCCTCCCGAGTGCATGGGCGGCCTTACCATCGTCGTCGCTCAGCACGAGAAATGCCGGAGAGGTTTCCCAGCCGTCGCCGAGGCTCGCTTCGTACTTATCGCCTTGCTGGTCGAAGATGTCCGGCGCGGCATTCACCACGGGACCCTCTTCCAGTGCGCTGCTGCTCGAAACGCCTCTTGGCGCTGAGGCCGGTGGCATTGCAGAAGGCGGCTGTGCGCTGGCAGTCCCTTCGGTTGTTGCGCCCGGCGACGTTGCAGGTAGTGCGCCATCAGCGTCGGCCGGGGATCCGTCAGTTGGTGAAGACGAGCAGCTTGCCGCAGCAAGGCAAAGCAGCACCATCACAGGGACTGCCGCGGCCCCAGCCCGTCCCGCGCGCGCGGTAGTCCCTTCTGTCGGAGGGCCAAGATCCTCGCCGCCCCTCCGGGCTCTCCTGCCCCGCTGCCTTCCCGTCATTCCAGCTCCCCATCTTTGGCGGGGCCCGGCTGCCTGAACCACTAGGGCCCAACCCTAGACCGCGGCCGCCTCACCAAACAGTTTGACTCCATCAAGAAGGGCACAATTTTCCGCAGCTAAAGCGACAGGAAGACGCTCGATATATCGGTCCGCGGCCGGCGCCGCGAATAGTGGGCCTGCACGGTATCGAACCGCTCGGACTTGCGTCCTTTTCCAGTGGACATCGCTGTCCGGCCCTGCAGCATCATGCTGCAACTTCGTCCTTCACGGCACCATCGCCGCCACGCGCCCTGCACTGGACTCGAACAAGCAACCTTCGGTTTAGTAGACCGCTGCTCTGTCCTGATGAGCTACCAGGGCTTTGCCCTGTGTGCGGATCAATACGATGGCAGCACCGAATCTCCGCCCCGGACGCCCGCGGCGGGGTGATGTCCGGCGCTCCGTGGCGACAAGGCCCCACGGCCGGACAGTATGGTTCCCGGGAGCCCTGTCCGACCAACCCCCTTGGCCCCGGCGCTGGCGCTTTATCCGGTCTGCAGTGTCTTCTATGCGGCCTAGGCCCCGACGGCAGTCATTCAGAACTTCAGGGACTTCAGGTAGCGCTTCAGGAGCTTGCGGAAGAGCTTCTCGAACTCGTCATCGGAGAGTACTCCCCCGTAGGGGTCCCCGGTAATCCCGTCGATACCCACCTGGTCGGCTTCCCCGACGGTGAGCGAGGCGTAGTCGTGGCGGAAGCGGAAGTAGAAGTGCTGGCCGAGGATGGTTCCCTCTGCCTGGTACGGACAGGCGCCGCCCTGTTCGGAGATGGTGCGGGTGGCCAGGACAAGGTCGGTGAGCTTCGGAGCTGTTGCTGTCATGGAAGCCATGTGTGCGGGCGGAGATCGATTGGTGCCCGGCCGCACACATAGGGCAGGACGGCCGCCGACCGCTGTGGACGGCCCCTGTTACGCCAACGGACCCTCCGCGGCGTCATGAAAGCAGCGGAATTTTCGCCGAGCTGCCAAGGACCTCACAATGGTTCCGGGCAGCGCCGCCCAGCCCGGCCTGACCGGGCGCACGACCATGGGGATCTTTATGAGCAACGAATACCACCTCGCCGACGGCTCGCCACGTTACGGGCACCGGAGCGAACCCTCCACCGACCAGCCGGCAGCCACCGCAGGATTCCGCGTCGAAGAAGCAGCAGAAGGAGCAGCCCGGCTGGGACTGGACGAGATGGCCGCGGCCATCGACAAGCGCCTCAGCAGTTCCTGGGCCGACAAGCCCGATGCTTCGCTGGCAGCCCTGCGGGACCAGAACCCGGAGGAGCTGGCCGCGGCGAAGGCCTTGGTGAAGCTGCACCTGGGGTCCCAGCGGCAGTGGCGGATGAAGGCCCAGGCAGTCCGCGACAAGCAGCTCTCCGGCCTCCTGGATCGCCGAAAGGCGTCCGGCAGTGCCCGAGAGATCCTGGCACTGCGCCTGGGCCTCATCATTGCCCTGATCGCCCCGCCGGCCTTCATCGTGGCCACCAACCAGACCGATGTCCTGAAGCTGGTCATCGTTGGAGCCATCTGCCTGGCCGCAGCCTTCCTCGGAGGACACTTCCTGACGATCCGTGCCCGGGTCCCGGTCATGCCGACCATCCGCGGGCCCTGGCTGGGCGAGCTGCGCGAGGACGTGGTGAACGCGACTCTGGTGGCGATCCTGCAGAACAAGGGCGCGGCCCTGTCACCGGCCGTCGCCGAGGCAGGACGACGCGGCTGGACGAGCATCCAGGACGCTGCCGCAGCAGTCGCCGCACTCCAGGGCTAAGGGCTTAGCGGGCGGCCCGGCTCAGGCCGGGTCGATCCATCTGCGGATGCCGCCCTCGATGTGGACCAGGGCGCCACGGAAGCCAGGGTAGTCGCGCGGGTCAGGCCCCTCGGGGCCGGCCGTCATCGCATCCAGGTTGATGGTCTTGCATTTGATGCCCAGTGACCGGAGCGCTGCCGCCAGAGCGTCCTGGGGCTGCATGGTTTCGTACTTCTCGTACATCTGGTCGAAGGCGTCCTCGATGGCCTTCCCGTCCAGCGCGTCGAAGGCCTCCTGGGCGTCATGGCGGACGGCAACGAACGCGGTCAGGACAGCGCCGTGCTGTCCTTCGTTCTCCACCGGAGGCGGGGTTGTCGCCAGTGGTCCGGAGCTGATCATCTGGACGTTGGCGGCACTCGTGTCGCCGGTCTGCTCCATGTCGAATTCGTTCTGGACCCGGCCGGCGCGCATGAGCAGGTCCAGCTGCTCTTCGCCTTCGCTGCCGAGGTTGTCGAACCAGTCCTGCATGCCGGGGTCGCTGCCCTGCCAGCCTGAAACCCACCGGCCGGGCTCGACTTCGGTCATGCCCATCTCGGCGAGGAACTTCAGTTCCTCCTCGGTCGGCCGTTCATTCTGCTGCCCGCTCATGCTCTCCCCTGTCGTCCAGTTTTCTTGCATCCTAATTGGACGAAGTGCTCCGGCGCGGTTGCGGCACCGTCGACTGCGATCTCCGGGCTCCGGCGTTACGATTCATCCGGGGGTGGGCCCCGCTGACGAAAGAGGGACCGTGCCGGACCGCAACAAAACGCCTTTCCAGGATTCTCTCGACGCCTGGGCTGAGGCGGCTGTGCCCGTGCTGCAGGAGGTGGCCCGGACGTACGGCAACCACATCACCTACAAGGGCCTCGCCACCCGCGTTTTCGACATCACCGGTGTGCGCACCGACATGCTGGTCCAGAACCTGAGCTCGAAGCTGCTGGACCGGGTCATTCGCCTCTGTCGTGAGCGGAACTTGCCAGCCCTCACGTCCCTGGTCGTCGCCGCCACAGACGGAACGGTCGGCCCCGGATTCGACGCTGTCCTGCGCGCGGCAGGCAAAGAGGTCCCAGGGACCCCGCTGGAGCGCGAGCGGGCCGCCGCCGCTGAGCGGCTGGAGTGCTATCGGGCCTACTGTCCGGATGTGCCGGCCGACGCGGTCCCCCGTTTGACCCCCGTGTACGAGGCACGGGTGAATCCCGTAAAGAAGGAGGCGCCCAGGCCGAAGCCGGTGTGCCCTGTGCATGGGATTCAGCTTCCCGCCACGGGCATCTGCGACGACTGCGCGTAAAGCGCGCGGCGGAATCGCTGCCTGCTAGGAGCCTTGGATCAACGGGACGATCACCAGGCTGTCAATGGGAAGCCGCTTGCCGGAATGCCTGCACTTCCCGAAACGATTGCCGCACACCTGGGGATTTCAAAGACTACGGTCGAACGTGTCCTGGCCGAAGCCCAGGCAAGACACCTCGGCAAAAGTTCGTCGAAGCTCCCGTGGTGGTTAAATGTCGGCCGGCCGAGTGGACGTTTGACCCATGCATTTTGATGACATGCGTGCCCCGCCAAGTCATCCGCGGGGAGCGCAAAGGAACTAACTGGAACGCGATGCATCTATGAGCCCACGTCCCACACGACAAGGCGGCGAAAGGTGGTCGAAAGAAGGAACTGGCGGGCGCAGGGACAATCAAACTTGAACATAGCCAACATTGCGGGGCTACATCCCTAGCAGTTCCGCGTAGCGCGGCCAAAGGCCAGAAAAGGTTCCAACCCATCCCAAGAGATTTTGATAACGGGGCTTCCTTTGACCGCCGAGGTGCGCGGTTAAACCCGACACTCCTATTGACGAACGACAGATGCTCCCAGTGAGGCGTGGGACGGCATGCACCAGCGGATAGTGCTGGTCGTCATATGAAATTACGATTTACCCTCGGGCTAGCCCTTGGGATGGAGTCCTACCGAATGTTGCTGGCGACCCCGCCTCGTAGCCCGGACGTCGGTTGCCGGGTATCTGAAGCCTCTCGACTTCAACGCTATCGTGATAGATGCAAGAACCGCAACGGGCTTTCCCTCTTGCCGCGACGGCCCTATCGGGCTGGCCTGCGGGACGGAACCCCTTCTCACCAGCGGCTGCGTCGAGCATTTTGATTTGGTGAGCAAAGCGGGCTGGCACGCGCACAATCGACCTGCCGGCCAGTAACGGCCGATGGCGACCATGGCGACCAATGGGCGACCAGGTGGTCGCCCATAAAATTCCGCGCCAGTACTGGGAAGCAGGCCCCTTTATATATATATGGCGACTTAACCAAACCATTTAACTACTACACATAAGGGAACCCTCGTTGTTTCCCGTTACTCACCTTCTCTCCTATAGGCATACCTCCGAAACGGTCGCCAGGTCGCCCATCCCCGTTCTTCCGCGCCAGCACTGGGAAGCAGGTGTGGTCATAGGGTCGGTCACAGGTCGGTCAGGGTGGCCATCGGGGCGCCCAAACCGGCAAAAATCAGCGATTTCCGCGGTTTTCGATAATTCAGCGCCCGGCGCTTGAGCTGGAAGACGACGTGCCGGACGGCGCCCAGCGGTGTGCGCACCGGCCGGCAGGACCTCAACCAGGTCTCAGACCCAGGTGGCTTTCGGTGCTCCGTCGCCGCCGTAGGCGGACTTCACGAGCCCGCAGACGTCGTCCCAGGAGTATCCGTCGCCCGAATCGTCGAGGTATTTTCAGGGGTGCGGGGAGGACCGTGTCGTAGCCCTGGCCGTTCCATTTGTCGATGAGCAGGACGTGCGGTTTGGCGAACTCCAGGACCTTTTCCTTGCCCGCTTCGGGGTCGTTGTCGGAGCGTGTGGAGGGCACCGCGTCGGCGACGTCGCCGTACCAGAGGACATCGAGCTGCACACCCTCGTGCCAGTCGTAAGGACCTTCCGTGACCAGCTGCTCGATCGCTTCCCGAACGCCCGGTGCGTCGACCTCGACACCGGCCTCCGTCAGGAGGTTGGCGACGGCGTCGTGGCGGGCTGCGAAGCCGTCCTCGTCCAGCCGCTGCCCGGAGGTCCACCGGGACTCTTTGAGGCGCTCCACGGGCCGTCCCAGGGACGTCCGCAGCAGCTGGGAGTGGGTGTTGCGCAGCAGGTCCTTCAGCGGGTCCGATTCGTCGCGCTCATAGACGGCGAACCGGGCTTCGTCCTGTTCGTCCGGGTCGAGCATCGTAACCGATGTTGTGTGCTAGCACGGGGCCGTCGCCGATAATCCAGGCCAGAGCACCGAAGCTTCTACGCAATAGCTAGGCATCAGTGCGATGGCTAGAGCCTGGGCCAACGGAAATGAGGAAGCCCGAAGTCGAGGCATACGAGTGGGCACCGATGGGGACATGGAACTGCCGAGCTATCGGACTGGCGGCCAGCTCCTATCGGCTCTAGGCATCACCGTGGACAGCGTCCACGTCGCCATCCGAGTTGCCGACCGCCACACCACCACGGGACACTCCCCAACCCCATCGAGGACGTTCGCGGTCTTCGTCCCGACCGACCAGTCGATCTTCAACAACGGCGGCAAGGTCTAACCGGATTTGTCCACCGCCAAGCTGCCCACCCCGGCCAGGAGATGGCGCCGTTTCCGCTCCAGCTGACCGACGGCGAGTTCTTCGACGTGTGGACCAAGCGCCCGCGCCCGCACTCCTGGGTGCATTCGCCTGCTACCGGCACGCCTTCGCCGCCGCTGAGGAATTCAGGAACGCCGAAGACACCGACGTCCGCATATTCATCATTAACCCGATCATCACCAAGCACCCCCGCACGGACGCCACGGGAGGTGACGCCCTTCTCGGCCAGACCGCCGGTACGAACGTGTCTCAGTCACGATCGGCGTAATGGACGACGCGAATGTCAAAGCAGGAGCCCGCATTACCTGAGTAGTCAGCAACCACCGAGAAAACTGAACGGTCCGCGCCGTCGACCGTGGCCCGCGCACTGAACTCCCTGGGCGTCGGCGTCGCCGTCGGTGTCCTCGCTGTGGGCAGCACCATCGAGGTCCGCCATTTCGTCTTCGAGCCCGGCGAACAGAAGTCCGCGTACATCCAGGTCGTCGGCGCCAGCGACGCAGAGCTGCGCGCCAAGTCCTACGAGGAGCTCATCGACCTGGAAGCCAACGTCAGCCGGTTCGGGCACAGCGCCCCGGGACTGTACATGTCCTCCCTCGACCAGGAAGACCGCATCGAACGGGCCCTGACCGACAAGCGCTCACGCTGATGAGCTTCCTCGACTTCCTCGCCATCATCGCCGGCTACTCCATCGGAGCCTTCCTCGTGATGGGCGCCTCCGCACTCTGCCGGCGCTTGGCCGCGCGGTCGCGCCGGCTCCTCGCCACCAAGGCGTCCGGCCGCTAGTCTGGGCGCAAGCCAACCTCAGACCTACGCTGCCGAGGGGCGGGTCTAGCGGCCAGCCGGCCGGAAGCGCAGCGCTGACCAGGTTTCGTCGAGCGACACCTGCCGAACCGGTTCGGCGCCGCGGGCAGTCATCTCGCTGGCCAGGATGTCCCGGTTCAGATCCGTTCCGAGCTTTTTTGCTTTCGGGTACGCGACCCAAGCGATGCGATCCTCAAGGGCCGCCGTCACGGCTCGCCGCCCTTCTCGGCAAGCTCTGCGCGGTTGAGAACGAACTGGACAACAGCACCTGCCGCCGCTGCGTCATCGGCTAACTCGAAAGGGCCGTCCAGGGTCGGGGCGTCCACCGGCGCGTGAAGGATGGCGGCCGTCATGCCGGGCCTGATCTGCAGTTTCTTCCAAAGGTCCACGGTCGCCATTATGGCACCGCGCGATAGCGCCGACGCCCGTCACCCTCGCGCCGCCGTCAGGCGGTGCGGTGTGGCCGGCGATAGCCGCAGTGCAGGTCAAGTTTTCTGTCTGGCTGGTCCGGGTGTGGGCATATTAAGAGGACTCGGGGCTTCGCCCCTCGCCCTTTCGCGTAACGGAGAGTCTCCCCTTCCGAGGGGCTGAATGTTTCCCTCCGAAGCGTTCCTCTTCGTGTTTCCCTGGCGGCTGCGCCGCCTGCTCCCGCTGGCGCGGGCGCTGCGCGCTGCGCGCGCGGACGCCTGCGTGGCCGGCCGGGGTGCTTTGCCCCGGCGTCGGCCCTGCCCTGGTTCGCTGCGCTCACTACGGGACCGGTCCGCTCAGCGACTCGGTGACGTTCCGTTGGCTGGGACGCGGAGGGTCCCTCTTCCAGTTCCCTCTCCGTTTCCCGTGTCGCTGGCACGTCCCGCTGGCTGCTCGCTGGTGCTTCACGCTGACACGCGGCTGCGCCGCAGGATGGGTGCCCGCTGGCCGGCGGTGTCTTGCTTGCTGGCGGTGTCGCTGGTGCAGGGCTTCGCCCTGGAGAAACTGGCGGTGCGGTCTGCGGTTCGCTGACAGTGTGTTGGCCCGAAGCGGCTGCGCCGCAGAAAGCGTCATGGTCCCGGGATGCGTTCAGCTGACGGGTCGTTGATCATTGCGCTGACTTCTTGGGCACTCCCCCGGCGCGCAGCGCCTCCAACACCACCCCACTGGACCAGCACGACAACACCAGCCACGCAAGCGTCCGCCCCCGGCAGGGACAGCACCCCCGACACAGGTCACATGCACGCAGCACCGGCGCCGCCGCATTAAAGGCCCGCCGCCAGGCGCCACCCCACCGACGCCCAACCACATGGCGTCACCACCCACCGGACCGCCGCCGGCAGGCATTCAAGGCCCGCCGCAGGCGACACCCCAGCTGCGCCAACCCCGTTGGCAGAAAATTTCCCCAACCCTGACCGATTTGGAATCCAGCCGCACACGGTAAGGATGGACAGGCTAGACCGATGACGCCTGCAAAATGACGAGCCTCAAACCATCAGGTGCAGAGGTGAGAAGAGGCGCCGGGCCGCAAAACCCGGCTTCCGGTGTTTCGGGGCGTCTGCCCAGCTGTTCTGCGTCAGCCCGATTCCCCAAATCTCCCACCTGAGGCTCCCAGGGGCCGTCATGCAGAAATCTGCGCATGTTCAGGGGCATGGAACAGCTGATTAATCGCCTTGCCAGTGCCTGCAGCCTCACAACAGACCGTGCGACGTACATCCAGCCCCCGGGATCATGCACTTCCGTTGTCGTCGGCTTCGGACCCAACGAGTTCAGCGCCGAGGACATCGAGCCGTACCATGTCGTGGTCCGCTCCGAGGTCGAGGGCTACCGGCAGCCGGCGTTCATCACCAAGCTCCCCAACTTCGAGGCCGACATCGCCGGCTACCCCGCCGCCCAGAGCTACGTCACCACAGGAGGAGCGACATGGTAGCCGCGATCCACGCCGCGACGTCCACCGCGCACGCCTCCTCGGTGCCGTCCGCCTGCACCGCGGCCGAGGTCGCCTGCCACAACCGGCAGGACCCGTACTGGGGCCAGCTGTGGGCACCCGGGTCCCAGGCATTCTGGTTCACTCAGGCGATGGCCCGCCGGCGCAGCGACACGGTCGGCGCCGTGAACAAGAAGCTCCTCCCGGACGAGGAGACCGCGCTGCGGCAGCTCACCTCCCCGCGCGGCCGGTCCGAGCGCCTGGCGGCCTGGGCGGTGCTGGACTCCTGGCGGACCGCGACCGCCGAACAGGTCGCCGCATTCACCGGCTCCACCCTCTTCCTGGACCCGGCCTACTCGACGCTGTCCGCGTCCTTCGCGCTCGGGCTGCTCGACCTGGGCACCTACTCCCACCCGCTGTCCCGGTTCGGGCTGGCCCGCAACTCCGTATACCGGCCGGCCAACTCCGACACCTTCGACAAGCTCATCGCACCGACCCTGACCTGGCCGGAGTGGGCATCGGTGACCGGCGGGATGCCCTGGTCCTCCGGCGGCCAGTACGACCGGCACAACGTCCTCGCCGCCGAACTGGCGCTCCGCGCCGCCGAGTTCCTCCCGCTGGGTGCGGTCCTGGGCGAGAAGTTCGCCACCGTTGACCTACTCGCCGGCACCGGCCTGGGCAAGACCGTGAAGAACCCGGACAACCGCCGCGCCGACGGCGTCCTCATCCGCCCCGACGGAATGCGCATCGCCTACGAGCTCACTGCCTCCGTGTCCATCAGCTTCGAGAACAAGATCCGCCGCTGGGCCCAGCTCATCAACGACCGGCCGCTGGAAACCTCCGGGCTGACGGTCCTGTTCATCGCCGCCCCGCACCCGGACCGCTCACGGCACACCTCCGCGGACCCGCGGCACGAAATCTACAAGCGCATTTCCACGGTCCTCCGCGAGTTCCCGTCCACAGGCCCCGACTCCCCTGCCGCGCGAATCGGCATCGCCCACTGGGAGGAATACTTCCCTGCCGAGCACGTCCTCTCCGAGGAGTTCCTGAACCTCACCGCCGACTTCGCCCTCGGACCGGGGATCGGACCCGAACGCTGGGTCCAGCGCGACCTGCTCTCCGACTACGACTTCACCCCGTGGGAAACGTTCGACCCAATGGCCGTCGTGGACAACGCACCGCTGCTCGCAGCGACCCCGCACTGGATGCGCACCGGCGACCACACCCACCTGATCGGCTCCCCGATGGGACGGGCGAAGACCGGCGTCCCGCACCCGGCACCGGTCCGCCCCGAAACGGTGAAGGGCCGCCCGCTCGGCGGCGCCGTCGGCAACGGCGGCCGCGCCAAACTCCCACCCCGCCTGCGCATCGAATACTGACCGTTCCCCCTGTGGAACTCCAGGGCGGGAAGTCAATCAGGCTTCCCGGCCCTGACGCCTTCAAGGCGGGCATGCGGTGAGCCGTTGTAGGACACGACCTTCCCGCAGAAGACGACCCCATCAACCTCGAACTCCACCTCGACGCCGAACCACCGGGCCGTGTCGTGCCCGTCCACGAATTGTTTGACCACGGTAAAGGTCTCGGGCCGCGACACACCCAGCGTGACCCCTCACCACCGCATGATGGCCGACGGAACGCTGCTGAAGATGTGCGCGCGGTAATTGCGTTCTGCCTCCTCAGCGGCAGCCCGCTGCTCCCTGAGGGAGATCCCAGCTTCATCTCCAAGGCCCATAGGCCCTCCTTGTTCGCCGCTGTCCCGCGGCAGAGACTTCCCACCGTTCTAAGTCTTCACGCCCCTCGACGAGTAGTGCCGAAGGCCCCTATGAGGTCGGATCTACGCATGTTCGACGGCATGAGCGACGAGAATCTGTGAAACAAAATCACGACAAGAACGACGGCCGCCCGCTATCCATTGAGGGCTGGCTAGAACGTGCTTCCTGTACAACGGCCGCTGGCGCTGCAGAGGCCGGAGTGGAGGGCCAGTGAAAACCCCTGTGGTCCTCGGCGGCTTCGCTTGGGGAATGCAGTAATTGCCGCGGACGGTTCCGGGCACTTTTCTGTTTCGAACCCCGTCACCCACAGACCCACCGCCCCACAGACCCACCGCCCCTGTCACCCACAGACCCACAGACCCACCGCCCCTGTCACCCACAGACCAACAGCCCCACAGACCCACCGCCCCTGTCCCCCACAGACCAACAACCCCACAGACCAACCCCCCCAGCTACCCACAGACCCCCCCACCCACAGACCAACCACCCCCTCCCACACCACCCCCAACCCCCCACACCACCCCAAACACCACCCAAACCCACAAACCAACCAAAGCACCCCAACTACCAACCACCCACCATACAACAGAACTAAAGAATCACACC
>NZ_JARFXU020000039.1:0-25777 GCF_029581595.2 Arthrobacter sp. NQ7
TGCTGGAACTCAACAGCGTCGGCAACATCGCGCGCCTTCACCGCGGCGAGCCGGCCCTCCAGCCGCTTCACCACCTCCAGCCGTTCCAGCCGGAGCTCATACCGCCGCTGCAACACATCCACATCACCGCCTCCATGGGCGCCGGAAGCCAAAGCAGCATCGTCCCGGTCCAGCGCGCGAAGAGCGGCAACAGAGGCAGAAATACCCTCCGTCACAACCCGAACACCGCTGCTGATTCCCATAACCACATCATCCAACGAGGCACTGACATTTAACGCCGGGGATGCACCCGGAGGGAAGACGCCAAGGTAGAACGGCGGAGGGAGAACAAAGGAGGCAAGGTTAGAAACCTTGCCTCCTTTGTTCACTCGTGTGCCTAGCGCGAGCCGTAGTTCGGCGCCTCGACGGTCATCTGGATGTCGTGCGGGTGCGATTCCTTCAGGCCGGCGGAGGTGATCCGGACAAACTTGCCACGGGCCTTCAGCTCGGGAATGGTCGGCGCGCCGGTGTAGAACATGGTCTGGCGCAAGCCGCCCACCAGCTGGTACGCCACGGAGGACAGCGGGCCGCGGTAGGCCACCCGGCCTTCGATGCCTTCCGGGATCAGCTTGTCGTCACCCGATACGTCGGCCTGGAAGTAGCGGTCCTTGGAGTAGGAAGTGTTCTTGCCGCGCGACTGCATGGCGCCCAGCGAGCCCATGCCGCGGTAGGACTTGAACTGCTTGCCGTTGACGAAGATCAGTTCGCCCGGGGACTCGTCGCAGCCGGCGAGCAGGGAGCCGAGCATGACGGTGTCGGCTCCGGCCACCAGGGCCTTTCCGATGTCGCCGGAGTACTGCAGGCCGCCGTCGGCGATCAGCGGCACACCGGCCGGGATCGCCGCCTTGGCGGACTCGTAGATGGCGGTGATCTGCGGAACACCAACACCGGCAACCACGCGGGTGGTGCAGATGGAGCCGGGGCCGACGCCCACCTTGATGCCGTCGGCGCCGGCGTCGATCAGTGCCTGGGCCCCCTCACGGGTGGCAGCCTGGCCGCCGATAATGTCAACGTGCGCGGCAACCGGATCCGACTTCAGCCGGCGGATCATGTCCAGCACACCCTGGGAGTGGCCGTTGGCGGTGTCCACGAAGAGGGCGTCGACGCCGGCGTCCACCAGTGCCATGGCGCGTTCCCAGCCGTCACCGAAGAAGCCGATGGCGGCACCGACGCGGAGGCGGCCCTCGTCGTCCTTGGTGGCCAGCGGGTACTGCTCCGCCTTGGTGAAGTCCTTGGTGGTGATCAGGCCCTTGAGCCGGCCCTGCTCGTCCACGAGCGGAAGCTTTTCGATCTTGTTGGTGGCCAGCTTGTGCGAGGCTTCCTCGCGGCTGATGCCTACATGCCCGGTGACGAGGGGCATCTTGGTCATGACGTCGCTGACCAGCCGCAGCGGGAAGTCGGACTCCGGCACGAAGCGGGTGTCGCGGTTGGTGACGATGCCCAGGAGGCGATTGTCCTCATCCACCACGGGCAGGCCGGACACGCGGTAATGCGCGCAGAGGTCATCCAGTTCGCGCAGCGTGGCTTCGGGACGGATGGTCAGCGGGTTGGTGATCATCCCGGACTCGCTGCGCTTGACCCGGTCCACCTGGTCAGCCTGGTCGGCGATGGAGAGGTTGCGGTGCACCACGCCCAGGCCGCCCTGGCGTGCCATGGCGATGGCCATGCGGGATTCGGTCACGGTGTCCATGGCGGCGGAGAGCAGCGGGGTCTGCACGGTGATCCGCTTGGAGATCCGCGAAGAGGTGTCGGCCTCGGAGGGGATGACGTCGGTGTGGCCCGGCAGGAGCAGGACGTCGTCGTAGGTCAGGCCGATAAAGCCAAAGGGGTTGTGTTCGGGCTCGGTCATGAGTGCGCCTCTTACCTTGGTTGCTGGGTCACGGGTAGGGGTTGCAGCCGATGACCAGCCCGTTATTACGGAACTGGCCTGTGCAGATGATCCTGCGGGAGCGCCGTGCAGCACGGCGCTCCGGGGGCAGAAAGTGTTGAGTAAATATTAGAACCTCGGCGCCGATCCCCCTATTCCACGCCGCCAATGTGAGCAACCGCACTAGCTCCAGCCGGTTGCCGCCAGCAGCCTTTGTTCGAACATGGGGATCATCGTCTCCACATAGGTCCTGCTGAGGTGGTTGTCGTCCTTGTAGACATACACGTTGCCCACCACCGCCGGGCAGACACCGCGGGCACAGATGAAGTCGCTCATGTCCATCAGGTGCAGGCCCGGCAGCCTGCCCCGGTAGTTCTCCAGCGGCGACGGTTCCACCAGGGACTCGGCCAGCGGCGGATTGCAGGCCGGCGCCTGCGGGCCGTTCCGCTGGGCGCATTGGGGCATGTTGAAGGTGAACCGGGGGTTGTCCCGGATGCCCACGATCTCGATGCCGGCGTCCGCAAACGGTTTGACGCCGTCCAGGTATCCCGGTACCTCGGTTTCGAAGGGCGCTTCCTCGTGGGTCAGCGAGGCCACCGTGAACACGGCATCGGGCCGGTGTTCCAGGACGTAGGCGGAACTTGCCCGGTTGTAGGCGTTGCATTCGGCGTTCCTGGTGTCCGATTCGGCGCCGAAGCGGCAGGCGGGCATGAGCAGGGTGACCAGTTCCCAGCCGCGGGCGGCTGCAAGCGGCGCCAGGGCCGCCAGGTATTGCTGGGCGTGCGAGTCGCCCAGCACCACGATCCGCCGCGTGGCCGGTTCCTCCGGAAGCGCCTGCCGGCAGCCTTCCAGGATTGGATCGCCCGTGGCATTGGCGCCCGTGCAGGGAGTGTCGATGCCTGCCCAGTCGTTGTCCAGGGCGGTGGGCCCGGGGATGGTGCGGGCTGCAGGGGCGGGATTGTTCCCGTTCTCCGGGGTGAGTGCCAGCGCTCCCGGCGTGAGCTCGCGGGGCTGCGCCGCCGTCGCGCTTTCCTCCGCCGTGAGCGAGGTCTGCCAGACAGCGACGGGTCCTGCCAGGACGGCCCCGCAGGCAACAATGACGACGGCGGTGCGCCAGGCGCGGAGCTTGGGCCAATGCCACTCCCGCAGCGGCTTTTCGACAAAGCGCGTGGTCAGGATGGCCAGCACGACGGAGGCCCCAACGATGCCGAGCCCCTGTTTGATGTTGGGCGCGTCGACGCCGGTGGCCGCGAGCGCCAGGACCAGGACGGGCCAGTGCCAGAGGTACAGGGCGTAGGAGTTATCCCCCAGGGCGACGCCGGGCCGGCTGCTGAGGAGGCGGTCCACGCCGAACCGGCTGCCGCTCTGTCCCGCGAGGATGATGGCGGCCGCGGAGAGCGTCGGCCAGAGGGCCACATACCCCGGGAAGGAGCGGTCCACGGCGAGCAGAAGGCCGCAGGACACCATGCCCGCCAGCCCGGCCCAGCCCAGCAGCACGCGCAGCAGGCGGCCGGGCTTGAGGTATGGCAGCCCCAGTGCCAGCAGGGACCCGAGGGCAAATTCCCAGAGCCGTGCCCGGGTATCGAAGTAGGCGTACGCCTGGTTGGTGGCCGTCTGGTCGACGGAATAGGCCAGCGACACCGCAAACACTGCACCGAACACCACGGCCAGCAGGCCCGGATATGTCAGCCGCTCCAGGCCGCGGATCCTGCGGAGCGTGGACAGCAGGGCAGCCGAGGCGGCGAAGATCAGTGGCCAGAGGATGAAGACCTGGCCCTGGATGGACAGCGACCAGAAGTGCTGCAGCGGGCTGGCTCCGGCGTGGTCCTGCGCGTAATAGTCCACGGAGAGGTCGGCCAGGAGCCAGTTCTGGTTGTAGAAAAGGGAGGCCCATGCCTGGTTGAGCACCTGCGGCCAGCGGCCCTGCGGAAGGATGAGCCAGGTGCCGGCCAGTACTCCCAGGATCACCACGACGGCGGCAGGCAGCAGCCGCTTGAACAGGTGCAGCCAGTGCGCCAGGAGCCGGAAAGGCTGCCCCGACTCCGCTTTGCGGACGAACGACAACGTGAGCAGGAACGCCGAGATCAGCAGGAAGATGTCCACGCCGCCGGACACGCGGCCGAGCCAGACGTGGTAGGCAACGACCATGAGTACCGCAAGGGCGCGGAGCCCCTGGACTTCCGGACGGAAGGTGGGCTTTCGTGGCCGGCCGGCGCTGCTTCCGCCGGTGGCCGGTGCCTCCTTGGTTTCCAAAGTCGGCACGCAAACCCCTTTTCACCCGTGGCCGGTCAAAGGGTTAAGCGTACGCACCGGCCTCGAACGGGGCCAATCAAGAGAGCTGGGCCACGTCGCGTCCGGCTGTTGAGTCGGCGGAGAAGGCGCGGCCTGTGGCCTGGCACGGACTATGCTGGGCCCAACCATGGAAGGGAGTGGGCGTGGTTGTCCAGCTGCGGATTTGTGTGCCCGGTGAGCTGTCCGCCGTGACCCTGAAGACCTGCCGCGAACAGCGGGGAACGGCAGAAGTTGCCGTGGTCCCGCGCGCCTCCGTGGTGCCCGAGGGCGACGTCATTGAAGTCCTGGTTGCCCGGGAGTCGGTCGAGGAACTGCTCGAAAAGCTGGAGATCCTGAAGATCCGGGACGTGGGCTCCATTTCCATGTCCACACCGGAATTCGTCCTGTCCCGGAACGCGGACCAGGCGGAGCGCGCCGCCCCGGGTGAGGGCGCGGACGCCGTGATCTGGGAGGATGTCACGCGGCAAACGGGCGAGGACTCCCGGCTGACCTGGAACTTCCTTGCTTTCCTGGTGCTGGCCACCCAGCTCGCCGGAATCGGCATCGTGACGGACTCCCCCATTGCCATTGTGGGCGCCATGGCAGTGGGGCCTGAGTTCGGACCACTGGCCGCGCTCGCCGTCTCGATCGCCACCCGTAAGTGGAGGCTTGGCCGCCGGGCTGCGGTGGCCCTGGCTGTGGGCTTCCCGGTTGCGATGCTGCTCGCGGCACTGACGGCGTGGCTGTCGATCCCGCTGGGCCTCTTCCCCCGCGATGCCCTGGACAAGGGTTCCGCAGTCGAGTTCATCTACCATCCGGGCCCGTATTCGTTGATCGTTGCCATTCTGGCCGGAATCGCCGGGATGCTTTCCATCATCGGCCGGCGCTCCGCGGCACTGATCGGCGTGTTCATCTCCGTGACCACCGTCCCGGCTGCCGGCTACGTGGCGGTGGCTTTGGTGCTGGGCGAATACCAAAAGGCCACGGGCTCTGCACTCCAGCTGCTGCTCAACCTCGTCGGCATCGTGGTGGCCGCCGTCGCCGTCCTGCTCTTTTACCGCATGGTCGCCAGGCGCCTGCCGGATGGCGAAGCCCGGATCCTGAGACGCCAGCGCAGCGGAAGCCGCAACTGACGGAACCCGGGTCCCCACCGCTATGGGCGCAGCAGGGAGCGGAGGGTCTGGATGGTGTCCGCGTCGGCGGGTGCCTTGTCCTCCCGGTAGCGTTTGACGCGGGCGAACCTGAGGGCGATGCCGCCCGGGTAGCGCGGCGACTGCTGCACGCCGTCGATTGCTATTTCGACGACGGTGACCGGCTCCACCCAGACCGTGCCGGCCGTGCGCCGTACCTCAAGTTCCTGGAATCTCTCCGTCTGCCAGCGGAGCAGTTCGTCCGTGAGCCCCTTGAAGGTCTTGCCCACCATCACGTAGCCGCCCGCTTCGCCGAACTCGCCGGCAGGGTCCAGTGCGCCCAGGTGCAGGTTCGACAGCAGGCCGGTGCGGCGCCCCGATCCCCACTCGCAGGCGAGCACCACGAGGTCATAGGTGTGCACCGGCTTCACCTTGACCCAGTTGGAACCGCGACGGCCTGCGGCATAGGCCGACCCGATGGCCTTCACCACCACTCCCTCGTGCCCGGCGGCCAGCGCCTCCCGGGATATCCGCTCAGCCACGGCAGGGTCCGCGGTCACCTGCCCCGGGATCCGGTGCCCCGGCGCCACCTGCTCCAGCAGCTCGAGGCGGGTGGACAACGGTTCATCGAGCAGGTCCCGCCCGTCAATGTGGAGCACGTCGAAGAACCATGGATGAAGCAGGGTTTCCCGCACGGCGTCGGCACCGAACCGGGACATGGTTTCCTGGAACGGCCGCGGACCGCCTTCCTCATCCAGGGCGAGGGTTTCGCCGTCCAGGATTACGTCCCGCAGCGGCAGCCCCCGGACCACCTCCACCACCTCGGGGAGCCGGTGGGTGACGTCGGCGAGGTTGCGGGTGTAGATGCTGACCTCGTCCGCGGCGCGGTGGACCTGGATCCGGGCGCCGTCCAGCTTGTATTCCACCGACGCTTCCCCTGTGGCTTCCAGGGCTGCACCTACGCTGGCCGCCGTCGCGGCGAGCATCGGCTGCACGGGCCTTCCCACCCTCAAGCCGACCGCGTCAAGCTCGGTTTTGGTTCCCGTCAGGGCCAGCAGCGCGGTTCCGCCGAGGTCGCCGGAGAGCATCGCCGCACGCCGGACTGCTTCCACCGGTTGCTCCGAGGCGCGGGCGATGGCATCTGTCAGCACTCCTTCAAGGGCGCCGGTACGCAGTTCGCCGAGCAGGACGCCGGCGATGAACGACTGCTCCGATGCGGTGGCGGCTGCCATCAGGTTGCCGAGCGTGGCCGCCCGCTCCGCCCCGGACCCTGTGCCTGCGGTGGCCAGCAGCCGGTCGAGCGCGGCATCAAGGTCCGCGACGGTAAGCCGCGCCTTCGTGGCCGGTGACGGCTTGGCCGCCGCAATGGCGGCCCATCCGACGCCCACCCGCCCCTGCCGTGGCCTGGCACTGAGCAGGCCAACCGCCGTCGGGATCTCCTCCGGTTCAAGCCGGCGCAGCAGGCGCGCCAGGGCATCCACTTTCGCCAGCCGGGAGCGGGTCGAGGCGACGGCTTCCGAGGTTTCCACGAGCTCAAGGAGCAGCATGGCACCATCCTGCCACGGACACTGGACAGCACCCCGGCGCGGGTCCAAGATGGGCGCGTGGGCATCATCGTGGCAAACCTGTTCATCACCCTCGACGGCGTGTACCAGGCGCCCGGCGGCCGGGAGGAGGACACCGAGGGTGCCTTCAACTTCGGCGGCTGGCAGGCGCCCGTGTCCGACGACGAGTCCGGCGCGGCAATAGCCGAAGGCATCGGCCGCATGGACGCCCTCCTTCTCGGCCGGAAGACCTATGACATCTTCGCCGGGTACTGGCCGCACCAGAGCGGTGACATCGCGGACACACTGAACCGGGTCCCCAAGTTCGTGGTCTCCGGTTCCCTGGCCGATCCGGCCTGGGCGGGAACCACCGTGCTGCCAAATGCTGCGGCGGCCGGCAGGATCCGGGATGAGTACCAGCAGGTGCACATGTTCGGCAGCGGCGTCCTGATCCGTTCGCTGCTGGAAGCGGAGGTGCTTGACCGGCTGCACCTCTGGCTGTATCCGGTCGCGCTGGGGCAGGGCAAGCGGCTGTTCGATACCGGCACCCTGCCGGCCACCTTCCGTTTGGCGGAACCGGCGCGCAGCTTCCCCAAGGGTGCGGTGTCGCTGGTGTATGAGCCGGCCGGTGGCGTGGAGACGCAGGAGATGGCGGCAAGCTAGTCCCCCTAACCCCGCTACGCCCGGCCGGGGACCCCGGACGGCGTGGGCCCATTCTGGCATGCAAAAAACCGGCCCAGCGGATGCTGGACCGGTTTCCTGGCCTCAAAAGGGCCTACGCCGGCGAGGGCCCCAAGCCGGGCGAAGCGAGACTTGGGAGCCGGCGGGGACCGCTAGTGGCTGTGGCCTGCGTGCTCGTCCTCTTCGGCCGGCTTCTCCACGACCAGGGTCTCGGTGGTGAGAACCAGAGCGGCGATGGAGGCCGCATTGCGAAGGGCTGCACGGGTGACCTTGACGGGGTCGATGACGCCCGCACCAATCAGGTCCTCGTACTCGCCGGACTTGGCGTTGAAGCCGTTGTTGACCTCAAGGTCGGCAACCTTGGAGGTCACCACGTAGCCGTCGAAGCCTGCGTTCTGGGCGATCCAGCGCAGCGGCTGGACCAGCGCGCGGCGGACGATGCCCACTGCAGCGGCGGCGTCGCCTTCGAGGGCCTTGACCGAAGCGTCCTCATCCAGCGCCTTGAGGGCGTGGATCAGGGCGGAGCCGCCGCCGGCCACGATGCCTTCTTCGAGGGCAGCGCGGGTGGAGGAAACGGCGTCCTCGATACGGTGCTTCTTTTCCTTCAGCTCAACTTCGGTGGCCGCGCCGACCTTGATGACGCCGATGCCGCCGGCCAGCTTGGCCAGCCGCTCCTGGAGCTTCTCGCGGTCCCAGTCGGAGTCGGTGCGGGCGAGCTCAGCACGGAGCTGGGCAACGCGTGCCGCTACGTCCTCGGCCGTTCCGGCGCCATCCACGATGGTGGTGTTGTCCTTGGTGACGGTGATGCGGCGGGCAGTACCCAGCACCTCCAGGCCAACGGAGTCCAGGCTCAGGCCCAGTTCCGGGGAGACAACCTGCGCGCCCGTCAGGGTGGCGATGTCCTGCAGCATGGCCTTGCGGCGGTCACCGAAGCCCGGAGCCTTGACGGCAACGACGTTCAGGGTGCCGCGGATCCGGTTGACGATCAGCGTGGACAGGGCCTCGCCCTCAACGTCCTCGGCGATGATGAACAGCGGCTTGGAAGCCTGCAGCGCCTTTTCGAGCAGCGGCAGGAACTCCTGGATGGAGGAGATCTTGCCCTGGTTGATCAGGATGAGGGCGTCCTCGAGGACTGCTTCCTGGCGCTCCGCGTCGGTGACGAAGTACGGGGAGAGGTAGCCCTTGTCGAACTGCATGCCCTCGGTGAGGACCAGTTCGGTCTGGGTGGTGGAGGACTCTTCGATGGTGATGACGCCATCCTTGCCCACCTTGCCGAAGGCCTCGGCGAGCAGCTCGCCGATTTCGTCGCTCTGCGCCGAAATGGCGGCAACGTTGGCCACCTGGCCGCCTTCGACCGGACGGGCGTTCTCCAGCAGGCGCGCTGCCACGGCCTCAACCGCGACCTCGATGCCGCGCTTGATCTGGCCCGGAGCGGCGCCGGCTGCCACGTTGCGCAGGCCTTCCTTGACCAGTGCCTGGGCCAGGACCGTTGCGGTGGTGGTGCCGTCACCGGCAACATCGTTGGTCTTGGTGGCTACTTCCTTGGCCAGCTGCGCGCCAAGGTTCTCGTAGGGGTCGTCCAGCTCGACTTCGCGGGCGATGGTGACGCCGTCGTTCGTGATGGTGGGGGCACCCCACTTCTTGTCCAGGACGACGTTGCGGCCGCGGGGGCCAAGCGTCACCTTGACGGTGTTCGCGAGCTTATCGATGCCGGCCTCGAGGGACCGGCGGGCAGCGTCGTTAAACGCAAGCTGCTTTGCCATGGTTTTGTCCTTTCAAAGACAGAACCCCGCACTGCCGGCCAGCATGAGCGTGGTCGGCGGCACGGGGATCCGAAAGAGTTACTTAACGACGACAGCCAGGACGTCGCGGGCGGACAGCACGAGGTACTCGGTGCCGCCGGTCTTGACTTCGGTTCCGCCGTACTTGGAGTAGATGACGACGTCGCCAACTGCCACGTCAACGGGAACGCGGTTGCCGTCCTCGAAGCGGCCGGGGCCTACTGCAACAACTTCGCCTTCCTGCGGCTTCTCCTGTGCGGAGTCCGGGATGACCAGGCCGGAAGCCGTGGTCTGCTCGGCTTCGAGCGGGCGGACAACAATACGATCCTCAAGAGGCTTAATAGAGACCGACACTCGGACCTCTCCTTTTCGTCAGCAAATTCGTGGACTGGAAAGCTTTCCGCCGTAGCTGGCAAACCGTCGTCGCGGTGCCGGCAGCAGCCTGGCTGGCAGCTCTTCATGTGTTAGCACCCTCCTAGGGAGAGTGCTAATGAAGACTCTATGTAAGGGTTAGCACTCGGTCAAGGTGAGTGCTAACGTTTCGTCATGGGCGTACTGCTTTTCGCGGTTTCCGACGCCGTCCTTCCGGCATCACGGCGGGCTCGCTACTGGCCCAGGTCCTCGAAGTGCACGTCCTCGCCGTCGGTGTCGCCGCCACCCTGCTGACGTTCGCGGTACAGCACCCAGCCGGCCGCCGCTGCCGCGAGCACCGCCGTGACCAGGAAGAAGATGCTCCCGGTCCGCGCGCCGTCGTACAGTCCGCGGATATCCCGCGATTCCTGGGTGTCGTCATGGATGTCGTGGCCGCCCACGGAGTAGACCGTGGCGTTGAAGGTGTCCAGCAGGAAGATGATGATCAGGAGGGCGATGCAGACCACGGCCACTATCGAGGCGGCGATCAGGACAGGACGGGCGAACCTGGCAATGCCGCGGGACCCTGGCTCGTGGCTGCCGGTGGACCCGGGGGCTGCGCTCTCATCCATGGTTCAACAGTATCCGCATCCCCGCACGCGCTCCTCCACTAGGCTGGAACCCATGGCTCATGCTCCCCAAGACCAGATGGCACAGGACCACATTGCACCGCTGCTGACCCCTGAAGGCTGGGAGTTGCTGGCATCCCTGGGCCCCTACCGGGATGAGGACTCGTTCGAGCTCAACGCCGCGCTCCGGAAGGCAGGGCATCCGGCGGAACTGGTCACGGCCGTCCTGACCCAGTCCCGGCTCCGGACCAAAGCGCAGGCAAAGTTCGGCGAATTCGCCGGCCAGATGCTCTTCACGCAGGCCGGACTGGAGCAGGCCACGCGACTGAACGTTGCCGCACACCACGCGCAGCGGTTCGCCGCCGCCGGGATCCGCAAGGTGGCCGACCTGGGCTGTGGGCTGGGTGCCGATTCCCTGGCCCTGGCGTCGCTGGACATCGACGTGACCGCGGTGGAAATGGATGAAACCACCGCGGCGTGCGCCACGGTGAACCTCATCCCGTTTCCCAACGCCACCGTGGTCCACGCCGACGCCGTGTCCGTCCCGTTGGAAGGGGTGGACGGCGTGTGGCTGGATCCGGCGCGCCGGACCACCTCCACTTCCGGTACCAAGCGGATCTGGGATCCTGAGGCATTTTCCCCGCCGTTGTCCTTCGTGGAGTCGCTGGCGGCGGACGGCAAGGCGGTGGGCGTGAAGATGGGTCCCGGCATGCCGCACGAGTCCGTGCCCGCCGGCTGCGAGGCGCAGTGGGTGTCCGTGTCCGGGGACGTCACCGAGGTGACCCTCTGGTTCAACGCGGTCCGCAGGCCCGGCGTCCGCCGTGCCGCCCTGGTCCTGGGTGCGCAGGGCCCCGCCGAACTGGGCAGCGCAGATGACTTCGGCGCCGGCCCCGCCGCCCCCGTGGGACCGGTGGACGGTTACCTTTACGAGCCCGACGGCGCCGTGATCCGCGCCGGCCTGGTGGCGGACGTGGCCCTGCAGCTGGGCGGCCACCTGGTGGATGAACATATCGCCTATATCTGCGCCCCGGAACTGGTCCAGACCCCGTTCGCCAGGGCCTACAGGGTCCTGCAGGTCATGCCCTACAACGTGAAGGCGCTCAAGGCATGGGTGAAGCAGGAGGGCATCACAGTGCTGGACATCAAGAAGCGCGGCACCGCCGTGACGCCGGAAGAGCTGCGGAAGCAGCTGCTCCCCGGCGGCAGGAATTCCGGCAAGAAGGGCACCGGAAAGACAGCCACCCTGGTCCTGACCCGCATCGGGGAGGACCGGGTGGCCATCGTGGTGGAACCCGTCCCGGCCGCGGCCGCGTAAGCCGGGCCGGCGCGGAAACCCAGCCGCTACTGGGCGCGCATGAACTCCTCGGCGGCGCGCACCTGCTCCGGCGTGGGCCGTACTCCGGTGTAGAGGACGAACTGCTCCAGGGCCTGGATGGTGGCCACCTCGGCGCCGGTGATCACGGGCTTACCCGCCGCGCGGGCGGCACGGATCAGCGGGGTTTCGGCGGGCAGCGCCACCACGTCGAACACCAGGCGGGCAGCGTCGATGGCCTCCGCCGGGAAGGACAGCGTTTCCGCGTCGGCGCCTCCGGCCATGCCCAGCGGCGTGACGTTGATGATCATGTCCGCCGTGCCGCCGTCGAGTGCTGCCCGCCATTGGAACCCGTACTGGTCGGCGAGCGCGCGCCCGGCAGCCTCGTTCCGGGCGATGACGGTGACGTCCGTGAAGCCGGCGTCCCGGAGGGCAGCGACCGTGGCCTTGGCCATGCCGCCGGCCCCCTGGACCAGCACCGAATAGCCGGCGGGGACGTTGTTGGATGCCAGCAGTTGCTCGATGGCGGTGTAGTCGGTGTTGTAGGCCTTGAGGTGGCCGTCGGTGTTCACGATGGTGTTCACCGAGTCGATGGCCTTGGCGGAGGGGTCCATCTCGTCCACCAGCGCGATGACATCCTCCTTGTACGGCATGGAGATGGCGCAGCCGCGGATGCCCAGGCCCCGCACGCCGGCGATGGCCTGTTCGAGGTTGGTGGGCGCAAACGCCTTGTAGATCCAGTTCAGGTCCAGTTGCCCGTAAAGGTGGTTGTGGAACCTGGTCCCGTTGTTGCTGGGCCGGGCCGAGAGCGAGATGCAGAGGGTCATGTCTTTATTCAGAATGGGCACCTGACCATTAAAGCGGTCCCGCCCAGCCGGTAGCGCCATGTGCCGCTGAGACGCCTCCAAACAGCAGTTCGGGGTACTTGGCTGGGTCAGGGGCAGCCCGTTCCCGCGGGAAAGGGCCCGACGGCGGCGGGCAGCTTCCCGGGGGCGGCAGCCTTTCCGGCAAGGACGGCGGCGAGCGCGTCGAAGGCGGTGTCCGTGCGCCCGTACAGCGCCAGCTTGACCGGTGCGCTGGACCCCTGGAGCGGCCACGGAGCGTCGAGGGAAACGGCGATGTCCCCACCGGCCGGTTTGCCCCCAAAACCGATGAGGTTCACCAGCGGCCCTGATCCCACACCGAGTCCGGCACGGGCGGCCGCGGCTTCGAAGCGCTCCCGGTCACCGGGGCCTCCGCCGGCCACGCGCACCGAGCCCGGCACCAGCGGTCCGCCGCAGGGGCCGGCCAGGACCGTGACGGCTGACGCCGAGACCCGGGCGGACAGGGCTGCCCCGCTTCCGGCGGGCGCACCTGCGCCGGGTGTCCCCGCCGGTGGCGTGCTGCGGGCACGCCAGATCATCATGGTGGCCACCCGCTGCGCGGCCTCATCCAGGCGGGCAGCGGGAAGGGTCCCGGCCGCCAGCGCCTGGAGGATGGCGGCGTGCGCCTGTTCGACGTCGGCGGGCATCAGCAGCAGGTCCGCGCCGGCGGCCAGCGCTTTCACGGCGGCCGCGCCTGCCGGGTACTGGTTGTCCACGGCGCCCATGTTCAGAGCGTCCGTCACCGCCACGCCTTTGAATCCCAGGCTGCGCAGTGCGGCATAGCTTGGCGCCGAGAGCGACGCCGGGACGCCGGGTTCCAGCGCGGGCACGGCGATGTGCCCGGTCATGACGATGGGCAGCCCGGCGTCCACCGCGGCCTGGAAGGGCTTCCAGTCCCTGCCCCGCAATTGGTCGATGCCGGCTGGCTGGACGGGCAGGCTGAGGTGGGAGTCCGTGGTGACGGAGCCGTGGCCGGGGAAATGCTTCACGGTGGGAAGGACCCCAGCGTCCAGCATGCCCTGGGAGAAGGCCACCCCGTGGGCTGCGGCCGCCGCCGGATCCGCGGACATGGAGCGGGCACCGATGGTGGGGTCGCCGGGGCCGATCGTGACATCCGTATCAGGGGCGAAGTCGAGGTCGAAACCCAGGGGCACCAGCTCGGCAGCCAGGCCCTTGCCGGCCTCGCGCGTGAGCGCCGGGTTGTTGGCGGCGCCGTAGCTCATCGGAGTGGGCCACTCGGTGAGCGGGGCGCCGAGGCGTGCCACGGCCCCGCCTTCCTGATCCACGCCGATGATCCCCGGCCAGCTCCGGCCGTCGGCGGACGTGGCCTGCTGCAGCCGCTGGTTCACCGCGGCCATGGCCGCCACATCCACCCCGCCCTGCGGGCCGCGCGGAACGTTGTCGCCCATGATGATGCTGCCGGCCAGGTGCAGCCGCTGGATGAGGGCGGCATGGGCCTCCACCTGGCTTCCCTTGTAGAACGGAAGCAGGACCTGCCCGGCCTTCTCCTCAGGGGTCATGGCCTTGACCGCGGCGGCTGCGGCCTCCTGGTCCCGCTGCTCCGGTCCCCACCCGAGGGGCCGGGAACCCGCGTCAGGTGAGGGTGACGCCGCAGGAGGTGCCGGCGTCGTACTTTCCGGCGCGGAAGGGGAGGCGGTGCTGGCCGTCGTGGAGGGCGACGGCGGCGCGGACGTTGGGGAGGCCGTGCAGGAAGCCAGGGCAAGGGCCGACAGGGCCAGGAGGAGGGGGAAGCATTTGGCAGAACTGGTTTTGGCGGCGCTGTGACGCAGCAGGAACGGGGCCATCAATACGATGCTACCCCTGCACTAGACTTGAACCACCCGTTCGCCAGCCGGCGCAGCCTGTGAGCGGCATCAGCCAGCGGCAAACCGGACAGTAAGGAAGCGTGTGACGATCGACTTCGCCCCATCGAGGCAGTCAACCCTCGGTGTTGAGTGGGAACTGGCACTGGTGGACGGAAAAACGGGCGAGCTCGCCTCCGTCGCCAACCAGGTCCTCCGCGGCGTGGCCTCCCGCCACCCGGAACTCAATGAGGACGACGAGCACCCGCACATCAAGCAGGAACTGTTGCTGAACACGGTGGAACTGGTCACCGGCATCTGCGAAACAGCCGCCGAAGCCAAGGAGGACCTCAGCCGCTCCGTGGCCGCCGTCCGCGAGATCACCGATCCCATGGGCGTGGAACTGTTCTGCGCCGGCAGCCACCCGTTCAGCCCGCCGCAGCTGCAGCCGGTGACGGACAAGGCCCGGTACGCGAAGCTCATCGACCGGACCCAATGGTGGGGCCGGCAAATGGTCATTTACGGCGTCCATGTGCACGTCGGCCTGGACCGCCGCGACAAGGCCCTCCCGGTGCTGGACGGCCTGGTCAACTACTTCCCGCACTTCCAGGCGCTCTCGGCGTCAAGCCCGTTCTGGGGCGGCGAGGACACCGGCTACGCCTCGCAGCGGGCGCTGATGTTCCAGCAGCTCCCCACCGCCGGCCTGCCTTTCCAGTTCACGTCCTGGGCGGAATACGAGTCCTACGTGCAGGACATGTTCACCACCGGCGTCATCGACACCATCTCCGAGATCCGGTGGGACATCCGGCCCGTGCCGGCCCTTGGCACCATTGAGATGCGGATCTGCGACGGCCTGGCCACGCTGGAGGAAGTGGGGGCGATCGCGGCCCTCACCCAGTGCCTGGTGGACGAGTTCTCCACCACCCTGGACAACGGCGGCACCATTCCCACCATGCCGCCATGGCACGTGCAGGAGAACAAGTGGCGCGCCGCCCGTTACGGCATGGACGCCATCATCATCCTGGACGCCGCGGGCCGGGAGCAGCTGGTCACGGACCACCTGCTGGAGACGCTGAACCGGCTGGAGCCGGTAGCGGCCAAGCTGCGCTGCTCCGACGAACTTGCCGACGTCGAAAAAATCGTCCGCCGCGGCGCCGGATACCAGCGCCAGCGCCGCGTGGCCGCGGAGAACGGCGGGAACCTCCAGGCCGTGGTGCTGGACCTGGTCAAGCAGATGCGCAACGGCCCCACCGCCTGAGCGGTCCACCCCAAAATTCGACGCAAAAACGGGGCACTTCGACGCGGACACGCCGGCCGCCGTCGTAAGGGACGACGGCGGCGCCCGCCAAAGTGCCCCGCGACGGCCCGCCGGGGCCCCTGGTTTCAGGCCGGCAGCGACACCGAGGTGACGGGCATGGACGAGTCCGGGGCGAAGCCGATCCCGCTGGGTTCCACGCCGGCCATCACCAGCTGGGCTCCGAGCGCGGCCACCATGGCCCCGTTGTCCGTGCACAGGTCCAGTGGCGGCACGTGCAGCCGGATGCCGGCGGACGCGCAGCGCTGCCCGGTCAGTTCCCGGAGCCTCGAGTTGGCCGCCACTCCCCCGCCCAGCAGGACGTCCTTGATGCCGTGTTCGCGGCAGGCCAGTACTGCCTTGGACGACACCACATCCACCACGGCCTCCTGGAAGGCCGCAGCGATGTCGGCCACGGGGATCTCCCCGCCGCGGGCCTCGAACTGCTCCACGCAGCGGGCCACCGCGGTCTTGAGCCCGCTGAAGGACCAGTCGTAGCGGTGCGGTCCGGGGGCATCCGCGGTGCCCATGTACTTGGGCTGCGTGAGGCCACGGGGAAAGCGGATTGCCTTGGCGTTGCCGCTGCGGGCCATCTTGTCGATGGCGGGGCCGCCGGGGTACCCCAGCCCCAGGATGCGGGCCACCTTGTCATAGGCTTCGCCGGCGGCGTCGTCGATGGTGGAGCCCAGCAGCTGAACGTCACTGGTGATGCTGTTGATCCGCAGGATTTCGGTGTGGCCGCCGGAGACCAGCAGGGCGCCGAGGTTTTCCGGCAGCTCCTGCTTCCGGCCGCTGGCCCGCTCATCCAGGAGCCCGACGCCCACGTGCGCCACCAGGTGGTTGATCGCGTAGAGCGGCTTCCCGGTTGCAACGGCGAGCGCCTTGGCAGCGCAGACACCCACCATGAGCGCCCCGGCCAGTCCGGGGCCGGAGGTGACGGCAATGGCATCCACGTCGTCAAGGGTCACGCCGGCGTCGGCGAGTGCTTGCTCGAGGGTTGGGACGAAGGCGTCCAGGTGCGCCCTGGAGGCGATCTCCGGGATCACGCCGCCGAAGCGGACGTGCTCGTCCATGGAGGAGGACACCGTGTTGGTCAGGAGCGTGGTGCCGCGGACCACGCCCACTCCGGTTTCGTCGCAGGAGGATTCGATGCCCAGGACCAGGGGCTCTGTCCGGTTCATGGCTGGCCTGCTTCCGTTGCTTGGTCACCGTCGATGTCGGCAGCCGGTTCCACTCCCGCGAGCTGGAGCCGCATGATGAGGGCGTCCACGCCGTCGCGGTAGTAGCGGGGGCGGATGTGGATCTGCTCGAAGCCAAAGCGCCGGTAGAGCTGCTGTGCGCGCGGGTTGTCGGCCCGGACCTCGAGCAGGACATCCGCGGCGCCCCGGTGCCTGGCCTCGTCGATGAGCTGCGTGAGCAGCGTGGTGCCGATGCCCCGCCCTTCATAATCGGGGACGACGGCGATGGTCTGGACGTCGGCGATGGGCTCGATGCACATCAGGCCGGCATAGCCCACGATGCCGTCGCCGGCTTCCGCCACCAGGTAGCGGCGGGTGTCCGGCTGGGACAGCTCGTCCAGGAACATCTGCACAGGCCAGGCATCAATGGGGAAGAGCTGGTGTTCCAGCAGGCCGACGGCGGGCACGTCGTCCAGCGTCATGTCGCGGATGGTGATTCCCGCCATCCGCGGATCCTCGGTGGCGCTCATAGGGCCCGCTTCCGTGGTCCGGGCACCTGGGCGTCCGATTCGCGCAGGTACAGGGGGGTGGAATCCAGCAGGGTGCCGCCGGAGGCCAGCCGGGCCAGGGCAAACTGGCCCAGGTACAGCGCGTCAGGCTGCTCCATGGCGAACTCCGGATGGGCCTTCAGCACGTCGGCGTACAGGCCGGCGCCTGCCCCGAAGGCCGGAAGGTCAGGCAGGTCGGCCGCGAAGCCAACGTGCGGGCCGTCCTCGAGCACGGGCAGCTGGCCGCCGCCCAGGCTGTAGCGGGCCCAGTAGACCTCCTTGCGGCGGGCATCGGTCACCACCAGGAACTCGGGCTCGGCGGCGGTGGATTCCGCCACCTCCAAGGCCACGGCGTCCAGGCTCATCAGCCCGTGCAGAGGCTTGCCCCAGACGAAGGCCAGGGTACGGGCGGTGGCGATGCCGGAGCGGAGCCCCGTGAAGGGGCCGGGCCCAACCCCTACCACCAGGGCGTCCACATCCTGTCCGCGGAAGCCTGCCGAGGCGAGCATGCTGTGGATTCCCGGGGCCAGGACCTCGGCGTGGCTGCGGGTGTCCTCGGTGGCGAAGCCGGCCACCACGCTTTCCGGGGCATCATCCGAGACCAGCGCTGCGCTGGCCACGGCAGAGGTGTCGATGGCGAGGATCAGCACGGGGCTTCCCCGTCCCTGCTGCCCAGTTCGGGAGCGGTTGTCCACCGCGGCCCGTACCCGCGCATCACGATGGTGCGGGGCTCGTCGGTGTCTTCGGCGTCGAAGTCGAGGTCTCCCGGCAAGGCCTCCGGGGATCCGGCACCACGCGTGCCGGCATCCAGGCCGATGGCACGGTGCAGGTCGATTTCCAGCCGGCTCTCACTCAGGTGTTCCACCCGGTCGTGGCCCCATTCCACGACGGTCACGGATGAGTCCATGGTGTTTTCGAGGTCGATGTCGTCCACCTCCGCGGCCGAGCCCAGCCGGTAGGCGTCAACATGCACCAGGTCCGGGCCGCCGGGGCGCGGGCCGTCCGGCAGGTTGGGGTGGATCCGGACCAGGACGAACGTGGGCGAGATGATGCCGTCGCGCACACCCAGGCCCTCCCCCAGGCCCTGGGTGAAGGTCGTCTTCCCGGCACCCAGCTCGCCGGACAGCACCAGCAGGTCCCCGGCCCGAAGTACCTCCGCCAGGCGCCTGCCGAATGCGTGGGTCTGGTCCGCCGTCGTCGCCGTGAACGTCTTTTCCCAGTTGGCGGCCAACTGCTCCGGCGCGCTCATGCGGCCCCCGCCCTGCCCGGGGCGCCCACCAGGCCCTGGCCGTTGCCTGCCGGTGCGTCCTCGTTGATGAAGCGGCGCGGCACGCGGGGGCTGATCCGGGTGACGATCTCGTAGTTGATGGTCCCGGCGGCGCGTGCCCAGTCGTCAGCCGTGGGACCGCCGTCGGCACCGTTGCCGAACAGCTCGGCTTCCGCCCCGTGCAGGTCGGCGGCGGAAGCCTCCGGGCCAAGGTCGATGACCATCTGGTCCATGGCGATGCGCCCCACCACGGGGTATGTCCTGCCGGCCACCCGGACGGGTCCGCCGGTGCCGATGCGGGGGACGCCGTCGGCATAGCCCATCGGAATCAACGCCAGGGTGCTCGCTTCCCTGGTGCGGTAGTGCAGTCCGTAGGAGACGCCCTGCCCCGCGGGGACCTGCTTGCACTGCGAGACCAGGGTGCGCAGGGTCATGGCGGGGCGGAGCCCGAGTTCCGCGGAGGTCTGGCCGTCGAACGGCGAGAGCCCGTAGATGCCCAGGCCCACCCGGACCAGGTCGAAGTGGGTGTCTGGCCGGGACAGCGTGGCCGGGGTGTTGGCAAGGTGCCGGACCTCGGGGTCCACGCCCGCGTCCTCGGCGATGGCCAGGGCTTCACGGAACGCCGCCACCTGCTGGTCCGTCTCCGGCCGCTCCGGTTCATCGGCCACTGCCAGGTGGGAGAAGATGCCCACCACGCGCAGCAGGCCCTGGTCCTGATACTCCACGGCTTCGCCTACCAGGCGGTCCCAGGTTTCGGGCGTCGCACCGTTGCGGCCCAGCCCGGTGTCCACCTTCAGATGCACCCGCGCCGGGCGCTCCTGCTCCCGGGCTGCGGCCACGATGCGTTCCAGTTCCCAGCCGGAGCAGCCAATGTCGACGCCGGCGGCCACGGCGGCGCCGAAGTTGCTGTCCGTGGTGTGCAGCCAGGCAAGGAGGGGCGCGTCGATGCCGGCGGCGCGCAACGCGAGGGCCTCGGAGATGTGCGCGACCCCCAGCCAGGAGGCGCCGGCCTGCAGGGCCGCGCGGGCCACCGGAACGGCGCCGTGCCCGTACGCGTCGGCTTTCACGACGGCCATGACTTTCGCGGGGGAAGCAGCGGCGGCGAGCCTGCGGACGTTGTGCCGGATGGCGTCCAGATCGATCACGGCGGACCGCTCATGGCGGGGGTCCGGCCCGGAGGCAGCGCTGAATTCACCTGTTGTTGCGGGGTAGGTCACCTAAGTGATTCTAGTGCGGGCACTTGGCGCCGAATAATCGGCGCCTCCACGCCTCCTCAGGCGTCCGAGAGGTGGGCGATGGTGGCAGCCGCCCTGCGCTGGGCTCCGGGCGGCACGTCCTCGATGATGTCTGCCAGGAAACGGAAGCGGCGCAGCCACTGGCTCATCTGCCGTTCGGGGCGGGCGTTGGCGCGTTTCCACCAGTCCGCGATGTCCCCCCACCCGGGCGCAGCCAGCGACCCGCCCACTTCCTGCACGGCAAGCGACGCGCACAGGTTGGCAAACCGCAGCCTGTCCCCCAGCGGCCAGCCGGCCAGGGTCCCGACAATGAACGCCGCGTCGAAGCAGTCGCCGGCACCGGTGGGGTCATGGGCCTTGACCGGAAGCGACGGTACCCACTCCTCCTCGCCGGTTTCCGAGTCCACCGCCATGGCACCCTGCGCGCCCAGCGTCACCACCGCCACGGGAACCCGGTCGGCCAGCGCGTACAGCGCGCTCCATGGATTGTCCTTGCCGGTAAAGGCCATGGCCTCCCGCTGGTTGGGCAGGAAGGCGTAGAAGTACTGCAGGTTGTCGAGCCTGACCGGCGCCCATTCCCCGCTCGGGTCCCATCCGATGTCGCCGAAGAGCTTTACTCCCGAGTCGCGGGCCGCCTTGGCCCAGGGCTCCATCTCCACGCCCACCTCCGCGATGCCGGCGAGCGCCTTGGGCGGTTCGCCGATGAGTTCGGAACTTGTCACCGGCGCGGAGTGCCCGTGGGTGACCATGGAGCGGTCCTGGTCAACGCAGAGCGAGACGGTCACCGGCGAGTGCCACCCTGGCACGCGGCGGGAAAGGCTGAGGTCAACATGTTCCTGGCCGGAGAGGATCTTCCAGTTGAAGTCCCCGTAGCCGTCGTCACCAAAGGCAGCCGCCAGCCCGGTGCGCAGCCCCAGCCTGGCAGCGGCGATGGCCTGGTTGGCCACCCCGCCGGGGCAGCTGCCCATGCCGTCGCTCCAGATTTCGGTTCCGGGTTCCGGGCCGTGGGGCAGGCCAGTGAAGATGATGTCCTGGAACACTGTCCCGGCCAGCAGCAGGTCGAATCCCGGCTCGCGGGTGGACCGGACGGCAGCCAGCGGATCGAAGGGGCGGGCTGGGGTGGCGTCCATAGTGCGCAGGATACGCCGTGGGGCTGGGCAGCGGTAGGGCCTTCGGGACGGCTTATGGGCAGTGTCGGGGGCGGGTCCTAGACTGCATTCATGCGGCTGTTGATTGCCGGCGGCGGGGGTTTTCGGGTGCCGCTGATATACCGGGCCCTGCTGTCCGGAACCTTTTCCGGGCTGGTCACCCGGCTGGTGTTGTACGACGTCGATCCCGCACGCCTCGCTGCGGTCGCCGCCGTGCTGAAGAGCATGCCCGGGGGCCGCAGCGGCCGGGTGCCTGTTGAGTGCACCACCGATGCTGCTGCTGCCCTGGACGGCGCCGGCATGGTGTTTGCCGCCATCCGCCCCGGCGGGACGGCCGGCCGGGTGGCCGATGAGAACGTGGCGCAGGATCTTGGGCTGCTGGGCCAGGAGACCACAGGCGCCGGTGGTATCTCCTACGCGCTCCGTACCATTCCGCGCATGCTGGACCTGGCCCGGCTGATGCGGGACCGGTGCCCGGACGCGTGGCTGATCAACTTCACCAACCCCGCAGGAATGGTGACCGAGGCCCTGCTCCCTGTCCTGGGGCACCGGGTGATCGGGATCTGCGACTCGGCCGGAGGTCTGGTTCACCGGGCGGCGCACGCTGCCGGCGTCCCCTTGGCGGAGGGACGGCTCGACGGCGTGGGCTACTACGGACTGAACCATTTGGGCTGGTTGTACCGGCTGGAGTCCGGCGGCCGCGACGTGTTGCCGGACCTGCTCGCGGATCCGGCGGCGCTGCAGCGGTTCGAGGAAGGCCGGTTGTTCCCGCAGCCGTTCCTGGCGGAGTTGGGCATGCTGCCCAACGAGTACCTGTATTACTACTACCGGAGCGAGGAAGCCCGGGCGGCGATGCAGGGCATGGCACAGACCCGCGGCGAGACCATCGACGGCCAGCAGCGGGCGCTGTATCCGCGGCTGGCCGTCGCAGGGGACGACGCCTACCGGTTATGGGAGGAAGCACGGCGGTCCCGCGAGGAGGGATACCTGGCCGAGGCCCGGCAGGATGGCGGGCACCGGGATGAGGAGGACCTGGCAGGCGGCGGCTACGAGCGGGTGGCGCTGGCGGCCATGCGGGCCTTGGCCGGCCGCGGAGACACGCAACTGATCCTCAACACCCGCAATACCCTGCCACCGGGCAGCGCACCGGACCAGAAGGCACCCCTGCCCGCCATGGCAGACCCAAGCGCCGCCCTGCCGGCCATTCCCGGCCTTCCCGCGGACGCCGTCGTCGAAGTCCCCTGCGCGGTGACACGCAACGGCGCCGTCCCGCTGCCCCAACAGGCACCGGCGGGCGCGCAGCTGGAACTGCTGCAGCGGGTCAAGGACGTGGAACGGCTCACCGTCCTGGCCGCGGCGACCGGCAACCGTGCAGCCGCCCTCGAAGCCTTCGCCCGGCATCCGCTCGTGGACTCCCCGGAGCGTGCCGGGCGGCTTCTGGCCGGTTATGAGCACGCATTCCCGGATGTGGGGAAGATGTGGGAGGGCGGCGGGCGTTAGGGGAAGGAGTAATGTTTTATCGAATGCGCTTTGAACCGGCTCCCCTTGCACGCGCCGGCGGCCGGAAGGAGGTCCCGTGGCACTGATCCGCAGGGTCGCTTTGCTTTCCCTCCACACCTCACCCATGGAACAGCCCGGCTCCGGCGACGCCGGCGGCATGAACGTCTACATCCGCGAACTGGCGTCGGCGCTGGCCGAGGCAGGTGTGGAGGTGGAGATCTTTACGCGCGCCACCTCTGCCGACCAGCCCGCCGTCGAACACCCGGATCCCGGCGTATGTGTCCACAACGTCCTGGCCGGCCCGCCCCGCAAGATCCCCAAAGAGGAACTGCCCGGGTTGCTGCATGCCATGGTGGCCGAGATCGAGCAGATCCGCCGCCGCCAGCCGCACGGCCGGTACGACGTCATCCATTCGCATTACTGGGTGTCCGGGATCGCGGGGCTGGAGCTGTCCGAATTGTGGGGCGTGCCGCTGGTGCACACCATGCACACCATGGCCAAGGTCAAGAACCTGCTGCTCGAATCCGGTGAAAAGCCGGAACCCCGTCGGCGCGAACTGGGCGAGCACCGCATCGTCGACGGCGCGGCCCGGCTCATTGCCAACACCAGCTCCGAGGCCGCAGAGCTTGTCTCGCACTACGGCGCCACCTACGACCGGATCGACATCGCACCGCCCGGCGTGGACCTGGCCACGTTCACTCCCGCGTTCCGCGCGCGTTCGAGGGCCGGGCGCGGCATCAGCCCGGATACCTTCCACCTGGTGTTCGCGGGCCGGATCCAACGGCTGAAAGGCCCGCAGGTCCTGGTGAAGGCGGCTGCGCTGCTGCGGAAACGCCGCCCGGACATCGACCTGAAGGTCACCATCCTGGGCGCATTGAGCGGCAACAAGGAATTCAACCTGCGCTGCCTGGTGGCGGAGGCAGGAATGGACGACGTCGTCACGCAGCTTCCGCCGGTAAAGGCGCCCGAGCTGGCCGACTGGTTCCGCGCGGCCGACGTCGTGGTGATGCCGTCCTTCAGTGAATCCTTCGGCCTGGTGGCACTCGAGGCGCAGGCCTGCGGCACGCCCGTGGTGGCCACCCGGGTCGGCGGCCTGTCCCGGGCCATCTTCCATGGCCGCACCGGGCTCCTGGTGGACGGCCACCACGCCGCGGACTGGGCCGATGCCCTGGAAGCCCTCTACGACGACCCAGCCACCCGTGAGGACCTGGGCCGCGCCGCCGCCATCCGTGCGCAGAACTCCGGCTGGCAGCGAACGGCCGCCATTACCCTTGAGAGCTACCACGCCGCCGTCGACAATTTCGTGGGCCGCCGCCTGGCTCCGGCGGTTCCCGCCTCCTGACCCTTCCCCCGGAGCGCGCTTCTCCTGCTTTTCCTACGTCCCCTGCCGCCGGGCTGTTAGCTTTAGGACAGGTGCCGGCGTTGGCCCGTGCAGGAAAGGACAAGGATGTCTGCTCTCCCTTCTGATCTTCAGATAGCCCGGGCTGCCCGGATCCGGCCGATCAACGACATCGCGGCTGCCGCAGGGATCAACCCGGAGGCGCTGGAGCCGTATGGGCGGTTCAAGGCCAAGGTGGACCCCGCCCGGCTGGACGCCCCGCCGCCTGCGGGCAAAGTAGTGCTCGTGTCTGCCATGTCCCCCACTCCGGCTGGTGAGGGAAAGTCGACCACCACGGTTGGGCTGGCGGATTCCCTGGCGCGCGCCGGCCACAAGGTGATGATCGCTTTGCGGGAGCCGTCGCTGGGCCCGGTCCTGGGGATGAAGGGCGGGGCCACCGGCGGGGGCTACTCACAGGTGCTGCCGATGGACGAAATCAACCTGCACTTCACCGGCGATTTCCATGCCATCACCTCGGCCAACAATGCGCTGATGGCGCTGGTGGACAACCACATCTACCAGGGCAACCCCCTGAACATCGATCCGCGGCGGATGACCTTCAAGCGCGTGCTGGACATGAACGACCGTGCCCTGCGGGAAGTGGTGATCGGCCTGGGCGGCCCGTCCCAGGGAGTTCCGCGGCAGGACGGGTTCGACATTACAGTGGCGTCCGAGATCATGGCCGTCTTCTGCCTTGCCACGGACCTGTCCGACCTCCGTGAGCGACTGGGACGGATTACCTTCGGCTATACCTTCGACCGGGTTCCCGTCACCGTGGCCGACCTGGGTGTGCAGGGCGCCCTGACCCTGCTGCTGAAGGAAGCCATCAAGCCGAACCTGGTGCAGACCATCGCCGGGACCCCCGCCCTGGTGCACGGCGGCCCGTTCGCCAACATCGCCCACGGATGCAACTCCCTGATCGCCACGCAGACGGCCCGGCGCCTGGCGGACATCGTGGTCACCGAGGCGGGCTTCGGCGCGGACCTCGGGGCGGAGAAGTTCATGGACATCAAGGCCCGCGTCGGCGGCCTGGCCCCCTCCGCCGTCGTGGTGGTGGCGACGGTGCGGGCGCTGAAGATGCAGGGCGGGGTGGCCAAGGGCGAACTGACCCGGCCGGACCTTGCCGCCCTGGAAGCCGGCGTGGAGAACCTGCGCCGGCACGTCCGCAACGTGGAGAAATTCGGTGTGACACCCGTGGTGGCCATTAACAGGTTCTCGTCGGATTCCGCGGAGGAACTCGACTGGCTGCTCGCCTGGTGTGCGGCCCAGGGCGTGCCGGCTGCGGTGGCAGACGTGTGGGGACGGGGCGGCGGCGGGGACGGTGGGGATGAACTCGCAGCATTGGTGGCGCAGGTGCTGGCGGGGCCCAACAGCTTCCGGCACCTCTACTCGCTGGGATTGTCGGTGGAGGACAAGATCCGCACCATTGCACAGGAAATCTACGGGGCGGACGGCGTGGACTTCTCGGTCCCGGCGCTGAAGCGGCTCGCCGATATCGAGCGCAACGGCTGGTCCGGGCTGCCGGTCTGCATGGCCAAGACGCAGTACTCGTTCACGGACGACGCCTCCCGGCTGGGGGCGCCCAAGGGCTTCAGCATCCACGTCCGCGACCTCCTGCCAAAGACGGGCGCAGGCTTCATCGTCGCCCTGACGGGGGCGGTGATGACCATGCCCGGCCTCCCGGCGGTACCCGCGGCCCTGCGCATGGATGTGGACGCTGACGGAAACCCGGTGGGCCTCACCTAGCCCAACGCCCCATCACCTTCCGCCCCCAATTCACCAACGCGCCATCACCTTCCACCCCTCATTGACCAACCCCCCAACACCCTCCCCCCACAGTTCACCCATCTCTATTATAAATCTTGCCACGTGCCCACCATGCATCTTATACCCCTCCACACATTCAGTCGACGCCTCTTACACTTATCTCCAGTAGACGACAAACCCTCATAAGATACA